>JAERSJ010000132.1 GCA_016845825.1 Methanobacteriota archaeon | reverse complement strand
CTATTTATCTGTCCTACGCTTACTGAAGCTTCACAATCTATCCAATCTTTTTCAATAGATAATATAGAATCAAGTTGTGCAGTTTCAATTTTCGTTTGCTTAATTTTGAATTGTAAATCACGATGATTATGCCCTTTTCTATTCGTTGTAATTAGATTCTTGTTTTCTTCAATAATCTTACAGATTTTTTCTACTTTTTTGTGATAGTTCCTGTATGTCATATTACATCAAATTGACTTTTCCTGTAATGAAAGGATTTTTTTTCTTTTCATCTCCAAGCACAGTCTTAGGTCCATGTCCTGAATATATTGTTGTATTGTCAGGTAACGGTAAAATTTTTTGTTTTATACTTTCCATAAGCTCATTAGGATTTCCCCCTGGTAAATCAGTTCTACCTACTGATCCTTTGAAAACAACATCACCTCCAATTAGTACTCCTTTAGTGTAAAAGCACAATGAATCGGGACTGTGGCCTGGGCAATGTAAAATTTCAAACGTAGTATTTCCTATTGTTACGTTATCGCCTTCATTAAGAAATCCACCATGTTCTATCTTTGAGATTTTGTATCCAAATGATGCAGCAATAGGCCCAACGTTGCCGAGCATAGTAACTCCTAGGGGTGAAATTTCTAATTTTAGCTTTAGTCTTTCCATAGCTTCATTGCTTCCAGCAATGTGATCAATATGGCAGTGTGTTGCAATAAGACGAGTAATGTTCATTCCTTCTAAATCGGCTAAATTTATTATTTTTTCTATTTCATCACCAGGATCAAAGAATATAGTTTCTTTTGATTCTTCATCCATTACCAAAGTTGCATTCATATCTAGAGGCCCCACTGGAATCTGCAAAATTTTTAAGGACATAACTAAAAAATCTTTTCTCCTTCAGGTGAAATTATGGTATTTTCGACATCATGATTTAACGAAATATTAGGGCCAATAATAGAATTGTTAATTGTAGATCCATAAATCTTGCTGTCTGAAAGTATTACTGTATTTGAAATCACAGATTTTTCTATGAATACATCTGGACCAATTATTACATTTGGTCCTATTATAGAATCTATAACTTTGCTTGTTTCGTGAATACGCACTTTATTTTTTAATTCATGATTTTCACTTTCGATATTGGTATCTAAAAGTTTGAAGTTTGCTTCTAGGTAAGATTCAGGAGTTCCAGCATCTATAAAATATCCTTCAAATGGTATTCCATAAAGCCCATTTCCTACTATTTTAGGATAAATGTCTCTCTCTATAGATATCTTTTCATTTTCAGGAATTATACTAATTATCTCAGGTTCAAGAATATAAGTTCCTGCATTTATTAGGTTAGACAATTCCTCGCCTCTAGGAGGCTTTTCCTGGAATTCTAATATTTCACCTTTTACTAATTTCACAACTCCAAATCTATTAGGATTCTCAACTTCCCATAGAGCCAATGTACCTTTAGCTTTTTTTGATTTGTGATATTCAATCATTTCGTCTAAATTAATTGAAGTTACAACATCTCCATTGAAAACTGCAGTGGTTCCAGTTATATATTTTTCACAATTCTTCATAGCACCTCCAGTACCAAGAGGTTCTTTTTCTGGAACAATTATGACTTTTCTTCCTACATTAGTTTTTTTGAAATATTCAAGCATTTGTTCCAGGCCATAATTTACAGCTAAAATTACAGTATCTATTTTTTCGGGAAGATTTCTTATCATTCTCTCGACCATTGGAATATTGACAAGAGGTAGCAGGGGTTTTGGGATAGTTTTAGTCAAAGGTCTTAATCTTGTACCTAAACCGCCAACTAAGATTATAGCTTCCATATTATTTATTCATCTAAGAAGTGATGTATTAATGTTATGCAGGCTGAAGTTAATAGACTAGTTTCTCCGATTTTCAACTTGTCAAATGATTTGAGTATTTCCATTTCACCATCAGTAGGGTCTCTGTCATCGCCTAGTACAAATGTTTCATAATTAGATTTAACTTCTTTATCACCTTTTTCACTCAGTAGTGCTGGTTTTGGTAGCTTTTTAACTAGTTCTTCAAAACTTTCTCTTTGAATGGTTACGCCCGGACTTGTCTCCAGAGGGCCTTTCTTCTCACTCAGTTTAATTAAACCATTACGTATCAATGCAGCAGTTGACCTTTCATCGGGATTTAGATATTTTATATTTTTACCCGAAAAGTGAATGGTAATGTCAGGTTTAGGTTTTCCTCTTAATGAGAGCCATACGTCAGTGTCTCTTCTAATTCCGTGTGATTTCCATAATGAAGCAGTTATTGATCTTACTAAAACATCTAATCTCCCAGCACCTCCGCAAATATCATCTAATTTCCAATCAGCTACAGTGTGCGCTCTATGACCAATAATAAGGAAATTTCGTTTAGCCATCATTTCTTCTTTTTAGACTTCTTTTCTACCATTTCAGCTTCTTGTATCTCTTCTTCAAAACTCCATTCTTCGGTTTTCAATGTATCGTTATTTTCAGTTCCTTTTAAGCTAAACCTAGCCATTAACATTGCACAGCCAACAAATACAGCCATACCTGGATAAATTGACGGCTCGTTTATGATTCCGAGATAAATGCCGGAGACTGCCATCGCAGCAAGCCCTATGCCCATGATAGCTTCTCCAGCGATTAATCCAGAAGCAAAGAGAATGCCAGGTCCATGACTCTTTTCTTTTACTGCATCAAGTTTCATTTTATTTTTGATCTCAAATAAATCCGGATTATTTTTTTTCAATGATTTTTCAAATCTTTTATCAACATACATTTTGATTAATCCTCCTATGAAAATTGGAATTGTCATTTTAAGACTTAGATACATTCCTACGGCTACAGCCATTATTGAGATGTCTAACTCTCCATTTTCTTTAATCCAATATTGGGTTGCAGCTATTAGTAAACTTCCAGCAAATAGGAATGCAGGTATCGATCCTTCAAGAAATCCGCCAATTATGAATATAAAATACGAACAAACAAGTAAGTTGACATAATTCTCAGTATGCCTTAACGCTATTAGACAAAAGGCAATACCAGCACCCATGAATACCATAGCCCAGTCCATACCGCCTTCTAAAATCCCAGTAGTTATACTCGACATTAAAAATGCCTGAGGTGCAGCAAGTTCACCGTTTAATATCTGTTCGGAAAGAAGATTTAGGACCAAGGGTATTGCTAGTGCACCTGCAGTAATCCCTACAATTTGTCCTATCTGTTGTCTCCAAGGTGTAGCTCCCAAAATATATCCCGTTTTCAAGTCCTGTAAATTATCCCCCGATATTGCACCAGCACAAGCCACAAACGCTGCAACTCCGATGACTGCAACTTGTAAATCAGCAGTATTTTCTCCATTGTAAACAAAGCTGTTGAGGAGGGCAAATGTAGTTGCAGTTAATATTACAACGATAATGGTTACTCCAGAAAGAGGGTTGTTACTACTGCCTACAACACCAGCCATGTACCCGGCAACTGCAGAAAATAGAAAGCCAGCTGTAAAAATAATAATAAGAGATAGAATAGCAGGCAGCAGTAGCCCCGAAATTAGCCATACCATGAAGAACATTGGAACTGCCATAGCAAGGCTAGTAATTGCAACAGATTTTGCAGGTAAATCTCTGTCTGTTCTAACTATCTTTTTTTCATCCACGGCTTGTTTCGTAGCTTCGAACATCTCAGTTATTCCTTTGATGAGAGCTTCACGCATTACCACTAATGTGTACAAACCTCCAACAAGCATTGTGCCAACTCCGGCCATTCGCCTGCGCTCATTCATATGTGAAGCATAGTCTCCATAATTTGCAACATTTCCATTAGCAGCTTCGCTTGAAATATAGCTGATGAATAAATCAGTAGGATTGAGTATAGAACTTGCCACTGGCATTATGAAAATAGCACCTAGTAACCCTCCGAAAAATACAAAACTTGCGATTCCAGGTCCAACGATATACCCTACTCCAAGAAGTGCTGGCGATAATTCAGCACCGAGGTAGAACGTTGTTTTAGATTTTGCATAAGCAACGGATTGATCTAATTTTCCAGTTAGTGTGTAAAATCCATCCCATCCGTGTTCCCATAATCCAAGACTTACTTGCTTTCCATTTGCAATCACAGATGAGCAAAGTTTGTACAACGCTCCGAAAGCAATTCCAATAAAAATGGGCATAACTTGAGTTCCACCTTTCTCACCTGCAACTAAAACTTCTGCACATGCGACACCCTCAGGATACGGCAATTTTTCTTTAACTACGAATATTCTTCGAAGACTGATAGAAAATAAAACTCCAATTGTTCCACCTACAAGAGCGATAACTGCAGTTTTGAGATAAGGAAATTCAGCCCATCCAATTTCACCATTACTTTGGCTATTCATTATTATTAATGCAGGTAAAGTAAAAATTACACCGGCAGCTAAAGATTCACCTGATGAAACTGCGGTTTGAACCCAGTTATTTTCTAAGATATTCGTTCCTTTAGAAATATTAGCCTTTTCCAAGCTTCTGAGTACTGCCATAGAAATAACTGCAGCAGGTATTGAAGCACTAACAGTCATACCAACATAAAGCCCCAGATAGACATTTGCTGCAGTTAGTAAAAAACCTAAAAGTATAGCTAAAATGATTCCTTTAGTTGTTATTTCAGGAAGAATTTTTTTGGCTGAAATGTATGGCTTGTGTTCAGCATTTGAAGGCATAACGACATTCCAAGTTTGGCAGTAACATTAATGCTTATGCCCCTCCGTACTTTTTAACCACCTACTCTTTAACTAATATGTGAGCGAAGGCATAACTCTAAAATTCTTTCAAGAGTCAGGTTTCATTAGGCAAACTTGTTCAAAGTGTAAATGCCATTTTTGGTCTTTAGTTGAAAGCGAACTTTGTGGTGATGCACCCTGCGTAGAATACTCGTTCATCGGGAAGCCTTTATTTCCTAAACCAATGAATTTAGATGAAGCCAGAGAAGCCTTTCTAAGGTTCTTTGAAAAAAATAAACACACGAGGGTAGATAGGGCTTCAGTAGTTGCACGTTGGAGAAATGATATTTATCTTTCAATAGCTTCAATAGCTGTCTTTCAACCTCATGTTACAAGCGGCTCTTCAAATCCACCAGCTAATCCTCTGACCATTTCTCAACCTTGCATTCGTTTAAATGATTTAGAATCAGTAGGTAGAAGTGGTAGACATTTGACTACTTTTGAAATGATGGCTCACCATGCCTTTAACGATGATGAAAAGACATACTATTGGCAAAATGATACTGTCAGATTTTGTCATGAATTTTATACAGAATTAGGTCTTGACGGTTCTAAAATAACTTACAAAGAAAATCCATGGGTTGGAGGAGGAAATGGAGGTGAAGCACTTGAAGTTTTAGCAGGCGGTCTGGAATTAGCAACCTTAGTATTTATGGATCTCGAAGAAGATCCAGAGGGAGAAATAGAGCTCAAGGGTATCAAATTTAAGAGAATGCCTAGATCAATCGTAGACACAGGTTATGGTTTAGAGCGATTAGTGTGGGCCTCTCAGGGTACTTCAACTATTTATGAATCGGTTTTTCCAGATGCAGTTTCATTTTTAACAAAAGAAGCTAATCTAGTCGAAAAGTTAAAATCATCTGGAGCGTTAATTTCTGAAAATGCTAAATTATGTGGAGTATTATCTGTAGATTATGGCTCAGATTTGACAAAATTACGAAACATGGTTCTAAAGAGACTAAATTCTCAAGGATATGATTTATCTCTGCCTGAATTTATTTCAACAATAGAACCTCTAGAAAAATTATTTGCGATAGTAGACCATTCCAGGGCTCTAGCATTTATGTTCGGAGATGGTATTGTTCCAAGTAATGTTAAAGCCGGATATTTGGCGAGGATGGTATTGAGGAGAACAGTGTTACTATCTAAAGATATCAATGTTCCGAATATTTTACCTAAAATGGTAAAACACCATATTGATAATTTTTCAGAGACCTATCCCGAATTAAAGCAAAATGAATCACACATACTTGATATGGTTAATCTGGAAATTGAGCGCTTCACACAAACATTGGAAAGAGGACGCAGGGCAGTTAAAAGAGCAATAGATTCGGGCGGAATCGACAAAAAGAAATTACTTGAGTTGTATGATTCACAGGGCCTCCCTCCATCAGTAGTTAGCGAGTTTTCTGAAGAGCAAGGTCATTCAATTGAAGTTCCCGATGGATTTTTAGCAATGGTGGCAGATAGACATGAAGGTGCTTCCAAAAGTAAAAAAGAACCTCAAAAAATTATACCTATAGCGCCTACAAAGTTATCTTTTTATCAAGATATGGAAAAACGTAAGTTTTCTGCAAAAGTCATTTACTGTGAAAAATCAAAGGTTGCTTTTGATATGACCCTATTTTATCCCGAAGGTGGAGGTCAATTAGGGGATGTAGGTTCTATTCGATGGAATGGGATAAAGAGTAAAGTCATTGATGTTCAAAAAATAGGAGATGTAGTATTACATCAGCTTGAAGGTCAAGTTCCTTCAGAAGGCACAGAAATCGTAGGTTTAGTCGATGATGATAGGCGCTCAAGCTTAAGCAGACATCATACAGCCACTCATTTGATTGGGGCCGCCTGTCGAGAAATATTAGGCTCTCACGTATGGCAAGCGGGAGCGTCAAAGTCAACAGATAGAGCCAGATTAGATATAACTCACCACAGAAGGCTAACGCGTGAAGTTGTGGAGTTAATTGAATCTAGAGTAAATTCATTAATTTTAGAAGATTATAAAGTACACACAGAGTTTTATTCAAGAGAGGAGGCAGATCTAAAGTATGGAAATTCACTTTACCAAGGCGGTGCTCCAAAATATAAGGAAGTTAGAGTAGTCGAAATTCCTAGAATAGATGCGCAAGCTTGTGCAGGAACTCATGTGTCTTCAACATTAAAAGTTGAAGCAGTTAAGGTTTTGAGGACCGAGCGGATACAGGATGGAGTGGAACGTATAGAATTCTCAGCCGGGCCTGCAGCAATTGAAGCTGCTCAAAGAGAAAGGGCTTTATTGGAAAAGACTGCAAAAGAGCTCGGAGTTTCAATAGAACAAGCACCAGATGCAGCACATAAGTTTGTTAAAGAATGGAAAGACTTGCGCAGTAAAGTTTCTTCATTAGAAAAAGAGTTGGCTTCTTTTAAGTCTTCAAAAGTTGAATTTGAAAAGCTAGGAAATATCAATTTTTACATGGATAATTTAGGTGAAGCAGACATGGGAGAAGTTCAAAAATTGACTCGAAAAATCACATCAACCGACGGCAACTTAGCAGCAATTGGTTTTTCTAAAGGGACAAAAGGCTCAATAATCTTGGCAAGCTCTAATTCTCTAGGTATTGATTGTGGTTCTATATTGAAAGAGGCCTTATCCTCAGTAGGAGGTAGTGGAGGCGGAAAAGCTTCATATGCCCAAGGTGCTTGTAACTCAGAAAAAATATCTTCCGTGTTGTCTAATATTAAGGATTTAATAGTATGATTCTATCTTGTTTCAACCATTATACAAGAATTAATTAAATATTTAATTCCTTCAGTATTTTTTAGCCACGTTTCCAATTC
>JAERSJ010000131.1 GCA_016845825.1 Methanobacteriota archaeon | reverse complement strand
GTAGAGATGGGGCTCGCACACGCCCCTCAACCTGAGCTTTCAGCTCAAGCTCTACAAAAAGAAGCGGATGTCGCAGACACCGCAGACAACGAGCCAAGCGAGGCGTCAGAAGGATTGTCCACTTGATACAATCCTAACGACTGACAGACGCAGGAAGGAAGGAGTGAAAAAAATAACCGGATTAAACCTAAGGAGTAAGCCACAATGAGAAGACCAAGAAAAATGAGATTAAGAAAATCTAAAAGACTATTTTCCCGCACGGCCGCAAGGACACACAGGAAAAATTCTTTAAGAAGAAGCCGACCTATGAGAGGCGGCATTAGACTATAACTAAAATGAGGAAACTACTATGCCATGTTTTCACCCGTTACACGGATTTAAATCACCTACTTCAGGAAAGTGGTTATCAATCCACTCAACAAACAATTATAAGTTAGAACCATTAACTATCTCCTGTGGAAAATGCACAGGGTGTAGAACAGAGTATTCTCGCCAATGGGCGATTAGAATACAACACGAACAATCATTATGGCCTGTTAGCGTATTTATTACGCTGACCTATAATGATGAACATTTACCAAAAAAGGGTAATTCAACTACCCTTATAAAAAAAGACTTTCAGGATTTCATGAAACGTCTTAGAGAACCTAATGAATCAATTGGTTGGGAACCACCCAAACCAATACGCTATTATCATTGCGGTGAATATGGCGAACAATTTGGTCGTCCTCACTATCACGCAATATTATTTAATACAACATTCCCTGATTTAAAACAAATACAGGGAAAAAAAGATCTAAAAACATCAAAAATCCTTGACACAATATGGGGCAAAGGATTTACATCAGTTGGCGCAGTTACATTTGAGTCAGCAAGTTATGTAGCCGGTTATGTACAAAAAAAAATTAATGGAGATTTAAAAGAATCTCACTATGCTATAGTTGACCCCGAAACTGGAGAATATTTCGGTCAACGTCAACAAGAATATTCAACTATGAGCCGGCGCCCTGGCATAGCAGGGCACTGGTTCGCCAAACACAAAGACGATGTATACCCATCAGACAATATACATATGAGAGGACGAGAGATGCGTCCGCCTAAATATTATGACAGATTATATGAAATAGAATATCCTTCCGATATGGAAAAGATAAAAGAAAATCGCAAGGAAGCCATGAAAGAAACGGAACACTTGCGTACAACCGAAGCTCTGCGACAAGCAGAGAAAACTCACAAAGCTCGTATGAGCATTTATAAAAGGAATAAACTATGATACTATGTAAATATACAATCAAAGATTCGCGTAGCGAATTCTATCACCAAGACTATACATTAGAAAATGACGCTATGGCGTTAAGACAATTTGCTGATTTAGCAAATCAAGAAACAGAAATTGCCAAAAATCCGGAGGATTATTCGCTATGGCGAATTGGCACTTTCGATAATATGACTGGTGATCTTACTGCCGAAACACCAACATGTATTGCAAAAGCTAACGAACATGTTATAATCGAGAAAAAATCCAAAAAATAAGGAGATAAAATGCCCATGAAAAACCCACACAAATATAACACTAGAGTTGGCTCTGCAAGTCAGCACCAATTCTCAGAAGTACCACACGCTGATATTCAGCGTTCAACATTTGATAGGTCTCATGGGCTTAAAACTACATTCAATGCAGGACAATTAGTCCCGATTTATGCAGACGAAGCTCTGCCGGGCGATACATTTTCATGTAACGTAACAGCATTCGCCCGATTAGCAACACCAATACATCCAACAATGGATAACGCATTTATGGATACCCATTTCTTCGCAGTCCCAATACGACTTGTTTGGGAAGATTTCGAAGAATTTATGGGAGAAACAAAAACATATAAAGCCGCGGGTTCATCCCGCTTAGACGGAACACCTGATTTCACCGTCGCTGCCCCCGTGCCTCCAACTATCACCGCACCGGGCGGCGGTGAAACTGAAGCATCATTATCAGACTATTTAGGAATACCAACTAAAATAGCATCATTAGAATTCAGCGCATTATGGCACAGAGCATATACCCTCGTATGGAACGATTGGTTCCGCGATGAGAACCTTCAAGAACCTAAAACTATATCTTTAGCTAGTGGTGCTGATACAACTACTTACAATTTACTTAATCGCGGTAAAAAACACGATTATTTCACATCAGCTCTGCCTTGGCCTCAAAAAGGCGCAGATGTTACTTTACCGTTAGGTATTAGCGCTCCAGTTGCAACTAATGCACCCTTGGACAATGCAGTAGGTATACAGTCAACCACTCAATCTGATGCTATTAAACAAATGACTACATCAGGTGCAGATGGTGATGCTGTTAAACTAAAAAGTACTACTACTACTTATGGCATGTTTGCTGATTTATCAGAAGCAACATCAGCAACAATCAATCAATTAAGACTTGCTTTCGCTACACAGAAATTTCTAGAAAAGCAAGCTCGATCAGGATCTCGTTATATTGAAGTAATTAAAGGACACTTCAACGTAACATCACCTGATGCAAGATTACAAAGACCGGAATATCTTGGTGGAGGATCTTCACCAGTAAATATTTCACCGGTCGCACAAACATCATCTACTGATAGCGTAACACCTCAGGGTAATTTATCCGCTATCGGAACAACTGTATTAACTGGACACAGTTTTACAAAATCATTTACAGAACATACAATAGTACTTGGACTTGTTTCAGTACGAACAGATCTTACGTATCAACAAGGTCTTAACCGTATGTTTTCACGTGAAACTATATACGATTATTACTGGCCAACATTATCAACAATCGGTGAACAGTCAGTCCTTAATAAAGAAATTTATGCTCAAGGATCTTCTGCAGACGATGACGTTTGGGGTTATCAAGAACGTTATGCAGAATATCGTTATAAACCAAGCAATATTACTGGCAAATTCCGTTCTAATGCATCCGGAACTCTTGAGTCTTGGCACTATGCCCAAGAGTATTCAAGTTTGCCATTACTCGGTGATTCATGGATACAAGTTACAGATACTAACGTACAACGTACACTAGCTGTCGCAAGTGAACCACAATTCATCTTCGACTCATTATTTAAACTTAAGTGTACACGTCCAATGCCTGTTAACTCTATACCGGGTGGAACCCACTTCTAATGCCACTTTCATTACTCGGTACTTTAGGCAGTGCATACCTCGGTTATCGAGGTGCAAAAAAGCAAAATATTGCATCTGCACAACAGGCTCAAAATCAAATGGACTTTCAAAGAGAAATGTCTAATACGGCCGTTCAGCGCCGAATGAATGATTTAAAAAAAGCCGGACTCAATCCTATACTGGCCGGTCAAAAAGAAGCATCAACTCCGGCCGGTGCAATGGCACCTCAAGTAAATGAAGCTCAAGTACTTTTATCTACTTTAGGTACTGCTTCTAGTATAGCAAATACTATCGCTAACACTCGTAAGGTTGAAAATCAAGCAGATATTTTCGGTACAGGTGCCCAATTTGCTAGATGGTTAACTGATTTAATGGAAAAATTTGGCTTTGAACCTGATACTCCCGGAAATCTTGGCGATTATTTAGAGGAACAAGCCGAAAAAAAAAACTAACACGACGTGAGAATGAATATGAACACGGCTTTAAGGATTGGTGGACTATTGAAGATACACCACCACCAAAATTAAATGATAAGAAAATGACACCAATAAAAATTTATGACCCTCTTACAAAGCGTTATCGCTATTTTATACGTGAGGGTAAAGGAGGAAGATTTATAGATGACTACTAAACGTAAAGCCACTGGCGTTAAAAAGAATGTATTTCGTTCAGCTTACAATCTAGGAGATCTAGATTATAGCGAAACATTCAGTGAAGGACTCACTGAAAAACATCATAAGGATGAATGCGATATTAATAAAATACTCGCCCAATTTATGGAAACCGGCATTATGCCGGAATCAAATATTCGGAATCCACAATATGGTGATGTCTCAGATCATAACTTCCAAGACATACAGAATCAATTAGCAAACGCAAAATCGTTGTTTGAAGAATTACCGGAACTTGTGAAGGCTCGATTCAACAACGAACCATTTGAATTTCTAAGATTCGTGGAAGATGAAAAAAACCATCCTGAATTAGTAGAGATGGGGCTAGCACACGCCCCTCAACCTGAGCTTTCAGCTCAAGCTTTACAAAAAGAAGCGGATGTCGTAGACACCGCAGACAACGAGCCAGGCGAGGCGTCAGAACAGTTGTCTACTTGATACAACTGTAACGACTGACACCTTTTGGGTGGAAGTCGTAAAAAATTATCGGGTACACCTAAGGAGCGAAGTATTTATGAGACGACCAAGAAAAATGAAAATGAGAAGATCTAAAAGATTATTTTCTCGCACTGCCGCGAGGACTCATAGGAAAAATTCTTTGAGAAGATCTAGACCAATGAGAGGTGGAATCCGACTGTAGCCCCGACGGTTACAGTCAGAAACCTATTACTATTATAGACCAATTATGAGGAAACAACTATGCCATGTTTCAAGCCACTCAAAGCCTACCGTTCTTTAGAAGGCGGTATACAATTTCATAATCCCTATTCAGATATAGATCATTCATTCCCTATCCCCTGTCGACAGTGTACAGGGTGTAGACAGGAATACGCTCGCCAATGGGCGATGCGACTCACTTTAGAAAGAGAAATGTGGGATAAATCCACATTTATAACACTTACATACGATAACGAACATTTACCCGAACACAATACTTTAGTTAAATCAGACTTTCAGAAATTCATGAAACGTCTGAGAAAAAAGGAAAGATCTCCTAAAAATAACCCTATCCGATTTTTCCATGCCGGAGAATACGGCGAAAAATTCGGCAGACCTCACTATCATGCAATTTTATTTAATTGCGACTTTGCAGACCGCAAGCCTCTTGCCGGTCATAAAACTTTCACAACTTCTAAAACCTTAGATCAACTGTGGGGCAAAGGATTTGCATCCATAGGAGATGTTACCTTTCAATCAACTGCTTACGTAGCCGGTTATATACAAAAAAAAATTAACGGCCCAATGGAAAAACATATAAATCCTGAAACAGGCCTTAGACATTATGA
>JAERSJ010000130.1 GCA_016845825.1 Methanobacteriota archaeon | reverse complement strand
ATTATATACGGCACCACGGCGTAAAAACCGAAACGTACTGTATTCATGGGCTGGATGCTGATCTTATCATGCTAGCGTTGGGAACTCATTTACCCAATTTTTATATATTTAGGGATGATCTATATGACCCCAGAAACGCATATTTTTGTATTAACATTGGTAAAATACACGACGAATTAGCCGAAAACATCCGCTGGCATTCGGACAAGCATGTCTTCAGCGTGGAGCGTTCCATCAATGATTTCATTTTTCTTTGTTTTACAGTGGGGAACGATTTTTTGCCGCACATACCATCCATTGAGATAATAGAAAACGGAATAGAGTTAATTCTTGAAATATACAAAGACGTCGGAACTTCTTACGGCCATATAACCCATATCGTGGATAATAATGTAGAATTCATCCCCTCAACAATGAAAATATTTTTCGGCACAATAGGCCACCATGAAAAAACAAATTTCGAAAGGAAGTTAGCGAAAAAAAGATCTTTTTTTCCCAATGCCATTTTAAATAAATGTTCAACGCAGGTCAACGATGGTTGGGATGTTGACATCGATATGTATATTACGGAATACATGGACGCCTCATTTCCAGAGAAGTACGACGTGGAAAAAATATGCCATGAGTATCTAGAGGGTATGCAGTGGGTTCTCTCGTATTACACTAGAGGTGTTCCTAATTGGGACTGGTATTATTCACATCATTACGCGCCTCCATCCTCCGTCCTCGCAAAGTATTTAAGTTCATTTGAAATAACTAAATACGGAGATTCAAAGCCTAGTCTACCATTTCAACAATTACTTTCGGTGCTCCCCCCTAAAAGTGCAAATCTGATCCCATCACCGTTGTGTAATTTATTAACGAACGAAACATCGTCTTTGACAAAATATTGCCCTGCTGATATTACTATTGATTTATCCGGTAAGCGAAAAGAATGGGAGGGTATAGTTATACTACCCATGGTGCATTTTGACGATATCATCGATGAATATTTAGACTTGTTGAAGAACGTGAATTACATTGATAAAAAACGCAACGTGTATGGCCACTCTCTCATCTACTACTACGATAGCACAGCATACGTGTTTCATTCTTATTATGGTATTATCAAGAAATGCCACGCAAAAACGCAATACATTAAATTATGAGATTTAAACATTAAAATCAATAATATAAATGTTATCTATTCTTGAAAGTAAATATGTTGCACCTGAGCGGCCCTATTCTCAGAATGAGCTAAGAGAAACTCGCGAACGTCTATACAAACGGTTAAGACTCGGTAACCATATGGTTTGTCATGCCGAATGTAACCATTTTTACTTAGTTAAGCAAAATGGTCGCAAAGAACGGGAAATAATTGAGTCGGGGAACAATGACGTAGGTAATTGTTCAGTTTGTTGGAAATTAAGTAAAACACCAGATAACTTGTTTGATCGAGCTAACGATTTGGTCAATTCTTACGTTAACACTTTTAAAAATGAATTTCAATTCATGACGTACGACGATTTGGATTTAGAGACGGTTTTTTACAAGTGGCTATACGAACGTCACTAGCTAGTGTTCGCTCCATTATATTATATTATATTAATATAATGAAGCTATGATTTTTTTTTTGTGTATATAAATAAAAAACAATGTCAAGTTATTACACTAATCAAGATTTAAAAAATAAATGCGCTGCCCCACCTCCAGTCTTAGCCTTAGCCTCAGCCTCAGCCTCAGCCTCAGCTGTTGATCCATGTGCCGGGGGGGGCACTGGCCAGCGGCGCAATGATGGAATATGCGCTTATGATTTTAACGAAAGTGAAACAGATACTTATAAACTTTGTAATCAATGTTCTGCGGACAAACCTAAATGCTGCAATTATGTAGCCGGAACACAAATGGGTACATGCCAAGAGACGTGTCCAGAAAAAGTTTTTTTCGCTGGAGAATGCAGCAAATGCGAGTCGAATTGGAATAACTGTTCTATCAGAGGTGCAGGCGGCGGACGCGAAAGCGGCGCATCACCATTTGCACCGTGCTATCAAGAAGACGTGAGGGCTAACAAAAAAACGGCAATTGACTTGACTTGGAGTGATGACGAAGAACAATTCAAGCCCAAGATTGCCGCAGCCCAGAAGGCCGAGCGTGATGCAACAGCCAGGTGGTCCCATTTGGCGGATCAATATGGCCTCAACACCAAAATTAAGTCGCAACAGGATGAGCTGCACACAGCGGAAACCAGTATGTGGCTCAAGAGAAATATTTTGAATAAATTACTGAATAGAGAATGTCTTAATTTTAACGAAAGCACCGGTGATTGCATCGGCGGCCAAACGAAACAACAGCAAAGTCGTTTTTGTTGCACACCATCAACGTGCATGTGGCAAAATCCAACTAAGGAAAATTGTATGTATTCAATGGGACCTCATAAAAGTTGTTGGGTATTAAAGCCAGGTGATAAATGCACTGAAAACCTTTTTGACTTGGGAGATCAGGGGCGTTTCTGTTGCCCCTTATATATTTCAGGTAGTGATTCACCCAATGGTTGCTGGCCTCGAGAAAATACAGACGAAAACAATAATTGTATTCCAAATGTTTTTAGTAGCTTACCGAAACGTTGATTTATAACCCGAATTTGGATTAGACAGGTGTTACCCGTCTGTTTATATTATAATATATTATTTTATATTATAAATTATTTATGGTTTTAGAGCACCGGGAAACCAAGAGCGCCGCCTGCGACCCGAACGACGTTGTTGTTGACAGCTACAACTACATTTTCGTATGTCTGAGTGTACCCCGCGCCTGTACCGTCTACACCAGCACTCGCGCTCGCCGCCGTTTTTGCATGATCAGATGCGTTGTTCACGAGTGTGACATTTGTTAGTTTACCATAGTTAGTAGAACCTTGGGGGTCGAGGTTGAGGAAATCAAGCGAGTAAGAGTAGCAGTGCATTCCCTGGAAGTCACCATCGGGGTCAGGCACCGAACCGGCATGGTAGTACGGATTAACCATTCTGAAATAGTCGTTGCCCATCGATGAAAGCCGCGAAGTATTTTCATAGATGAGAGAAGTTGTCGTAACAGGATCTTGAGCAAAGTCACCTGCATACGAACCTCCCCATGCTTCGTTTTCAGTATAAAGCACACCTTTTACCCGACTGTTTGTTGTGTAATTAGACCATGCAGCCCCGTTTGTCTTGTTACGTACAGCGAAAAACAAAACCTTAATAGCATGTGAAAAACGAAGATCGAACCGTTGATTAGCGTTGGTGTCGGGGGTGAACGCTTGTTTCGGTGCGGTTTGTACTTGTTCAATTAGTATATCACGGGGTGCGCACGCCATGCGTTTACGCTCATCATTCGAAACGATTGCGTAGTTGGCCCACACTTGCACGTTTGTCAGCTTAGGTGCCCCGCCGTCAATATCAGCGGCTACAGGGGTCAGGTACTCAGATGTACCTGCCGCCCACCCTGTTAATTTTTCCCCGATGAGAAGTTTATCCCAATCTTGTAGTGTGAAATTAATACGCATCTCATTATAAGGTAACGCAGCTGTAGGTAGTGCGACACCGCTATCACGACTGAAGAAAAACGGAAGAGGAAGATTGAGAACTGTCTTATTTAACGGCTGCTTGTTGTCGACAGTACCACCCGACGTAATCAAGTGTTTTACATTACCGATCATCGAATCGTATGCCTTCCGCTTCGATTCAGGTACTGTGAACGCAGACCAGAAATCGAGGAAATAATTATCAAAACGCGCAGCAACTAAATCGTTGAAGGAAATGCTGCATTCCTTGATAAGATTGTGCATGAGGTTTCTAGACCACCGTAAACTGTCAAGACCTGTTGTGGTCACCGTCGTCACTAGAGTCACAGAAGGGATGGTAACACGGAGCCATGTATTCAGTAAATAATCGCCAGCACGCGAAATGCTCACTGAGAATTGATTACCGAAGTCGGCAGTTCCGGATGCGATTGATAGATTCACTGGGACTTGGGTGAACCAAGTCGATTTCCGTGTTTCACGAACGAAGTAAGCGGTGGCATCATTACCACCGTACATATATTTTTCAATTTCATCAAAGGTTGCAAGATCAATAAAGCCTGAAGTTATATTAGACGAAGACATTTATAT
>JAERSJ010000129.1 GCA_016845825.1 Methanobacteriota archaeon | reverse complement strand
CTATTTCTCCTACTTAACTGGGAATTTGAGTACGACTTCTCTGTAACATACTTACAAGTTATTCTAGCAATTTCAAAAGCAAAAGCGTTACTTACTGATTTACCTCCGTGTATAGTTATGCCAATAACTCGCGCTAAATTATCTTCTAATTTAACTTTCATTCCTTTGTTGAATTCTACATCTATTTCAAATTCTTCCTTGTAAGAATGAGTTTCCTCTCCGTCGTGAACTGCAAAACGAATTTTAGAATGTGTTGCCTTTTTAGCCCAAACAATTGGATTTTCTTGTGAATACACCTGATCCAAACGTTTGTGAGGCAATTCTATTCCTGTTATCAAAATCAATCCATCTGGATGAGGGCGAGTCTGGCCTACTTCAATGAGCACACCCCTATCTACGGTTAGCGTATCATTTACAGTTTCATTATCTATAGATATCCTCAACTTTAATGAGATGGGAGGCTCTTCATTGACTTCTTTTGAACTAGTCGTTTGACATTCCAAACACTTTACAACTCCTTGAAAGCTAAATCCTTTTTTCGCAGAAGTTCTACTCTTAAGAACTTCATGATTATTTTCTTCGTCGCATACCTCACAAAAAAGCCAGAGTTCTTCCATTAATGTTTAAAGTGTCTCATGCCTGTAAACAACATAGCGATGTTATGCTCATCTGCAGCATCAATTACTTCTTGATCTCTAACTGAACCACCGGGTTGTATAACTGCAGTTATTCCAACTTTAGCAGCCTCATCTATTCCATCTCTAAATGGAAAAAAAGCATCTGAAGCCATGACCGTACCCTTTGAGTCCGGAATAGATTTGAAAGTAGCTATTTTTACTGAGTCAATTCTAGACATTTGCCCGGCACCTATACCTACCGTTCTTTTCCTATCTGCGAATAAAATGGCATTGCTTTTAACGTGCTTAACAACTTTCCATCCGAATTCTAATCCCTCCAATTCTTCGTTTGTAGGCTTTCTTTTTGATACTACATTGCAATCTGAAATTGATATGCAAACCTCATCTGCCTCTTGCAATAACCATCCCCCATCCAGGGAACGCAGTGAAGGACTTCTATGATAAGACTCCAAATTACCAGTTTCCATTATTCTCAAATTCTCTTTTGAAGAAAAAATTTCCAAGGCCTCTTTTGAATAAGAAGGAGCAATTATACCTTCTTTGAATGAGGAAATTATTTCTTCTGCCAAGGAAGCATCTACCTCTCTATTGAATGAGATTATTCCGCCAAAAGCACTTTGAGGATCTGTACTCATTGCACCATTAAAAGCATCCAATAAATTTGTTGAACTAGCTACACCGCAAGGATTATTGTGCTTAACAATAACTGCTGTGGGCTCATCAAACTCCATTACGATAGCTAGAGCTGCATCAAAATCTAAAAGATTATTATAACTTAATTGCTTTCCTTGCATTTGAGCTGAATTAGCTATAGATGGAGCTGAATGTAACAAATCTGAATAAAAAACAGAAGACTGATGAGGGTTTTCTCCGTACCTTAAAGGAGGACTTCCGATTCCCGTTAGATGTAAAGATGAGGGAAGATCTTCCTCGCCAAATCTTTGCCCGAGTACTGATTGTATAATTGAATCATATTCAGCAGTATGTCTAAATGATTTCAAAGCCAATTGTTGTCTTTGCTCAATTGTTAAACCACCTTTTGATACTTCATCTAATATCCAATTATAATCTCCAGGGTCAGTTACGACGGAAACACGTGAATGATTTTTGGAAGCTGCTCTGAGCAAACTAGGACCTCCTATATCTATTTCCTCAATTAAGGAAGATAAATCAACTCCTTTGTCAGCTGCGGACTTAAATGGATAAAGGTTACAGATTACCATATCTATTGTAGCTATGCCGTGCTCCTTCATTTGTTCTTCATCTGAATCTCTTCCTAAAATCCCTCCAAAAATTAGAGGATGGAGTGTTTTTACACGACCGCCCATCATTTCTGGAAAATTAGTGACTTCTTCAACTGGCCGAACTGAAATACCTGAATCTGAGATTACTTTTGAAGTTCCGCCAGTTGAAATAATTTCAATGCCATTATCAGATAAGCCCTTGGATAATTCTTCAATTCCAGATTTATCACTAACACTAATCAGTACTCTTGATATCGGGCGACGAGATAAATTATCTTTTTCTTCCACGTTAAACTTTAGGTACTGTCCGGAAGCTGTTTCAGATGTTCTCCAGATAATTCTTTTGAAAGATAAACCGTAGTTCCTGCTTTCATTATTTCATTACCGCCAGCTTCTGCTGATTTAACATCTACAAGTAACACTATTGGTTTTCCTATTATGTGTCTACCAGCTTCTAAAGCATTTAATCTTGTACTTGAGAGATGAACCATGTTTCTATCACCAGGATATAATCCATGTTCTAGATATTCTTCTGCATCTTCTTTGGAACATGCAAAATATAGATGTTCTGGATTGTTATCTGTAGGTAAGTCTAGCTCAAGATCAAGAGTATGTGCATAAGTCGCTCTTAATCTGCCATTCTTTAATTGATATCTACCTTTTGGATCTGTTTCAACTACTGCTTGCAAATGTCTGGTTTCCAAATAGTGAAAATGTCTTCGTTGAGATTTAACTGCTTCAATAAATTCTGAAGCCTCAACCCAACCTTGCTTATCCATCTCAAGATCAAATCGATCCGGGAAGTGACGTAAAACTCCTGCCATCATCCTTCCAAACTGGTCCAAATGTCTTGGGGAAAGTACCAAAACGCCTTCTTCTCCACTGAGAGGGCACTTTTCACCTCTGAAAAAACCATGCCCATGCTTTACTTCTTCTTTTAATGGAACTGTTGGTTTTCTGCGCATAATTTTCGCAATACGAAGGTGTGTATAATATTAGGGCTGAAACTAATTTTTTCTGAACGTCGTCTGAACGCTCTCTCCATTGTCTAGAAAATTTGAACCGGCTAATTCTTCGGTCGT
>JAERSJ010000128.1 GCA_016845825.1 Methanobacteriota archaeon | reverse complement strand
AGAAGCTCACGAAGTTGTGAGAGAAGTTCATAGTAAGATTAATAAAGATGCTCGAATCATTTGGGGAGCTTCGATAGATTCTACTCTCGAGCATCAAATTCGTGTGATGCTTGTAGTTACTGGTGTCAAATCTTCTCAGATCTTGGGACCCCCCGACGGAGTAGATGACGGAATGCAAAGTAAATACGGAATAGATTTCGTACATTAGCAAAATGAGCTTTATCAACAAAGTATGGAAAACGCAACAGAAACTTGAAGAACGTTTCAAGAGAATCGGAAGAGGCCAATACGGCCGAGTTTTACGATTAGCACGTAAACCAACTACCGATGAATTTGTGAAAAGTTCATGGGTTGTTGGAATTGGAATAGCAATTGTTGGATTTATTGGATTTGTCGTATATTATGTATGGCTCAAAGCTCCACCTATTGTTGCAGATTTATTAGGAATTTAAAAATGGCAAAATTCGTTGAAGAAGAAAAAAAAACTGAAGAAGTGGTGAATGAACCTTCATCCGATACACAGATTTACACTATGAAATCACAAATCGGACATGAAAGAACTGCTAGTGAGAGACTAGCCGATAGGGTACGAAGAAGCGGAGCACCAATTTATGCTATTTTAGCACCTTCGAAACTTCGTGGTTTTATTTTTGTAGAAACTGATAGTCCCGAAGCATTACGTGATAATCTAAAAGGGTTAACACACGCTCGTGGAATGGTTATGAACAAAGGAGTTGGTTATGGGCGCTCTAAGCAACCCGACACTTTTGGTACTGTAACACTTGAAGAATTAACTCCGCACTTAACACCTCCTCCTGCAGTTACAGGTATAGAAGAGGGAAACATTGTAGAAGTTATTTCTGGTCCTTTCAAAGGAGAAAAAGCAAGAGTACAACGTATTGATCAAGCTAAAGAAGAAGTTACTGTGGAATTATTCGAAGCAATGGTCCCTATTCCAATAACTGTTAGAGGAGATCACGTAAGAGTTCTAGAAAAAGAGGCAAATTAATGGGTGAAACAATAGAAGCACTAGTAGACGCAGGTAAAGCATCTGCAGGACCACCACTAGGTCCATCGTTAGGACCAACTGGCGTTAATGTAAAAGATGTAGTAGATGAAATAAATTCAAAAACTAAAGAAATGGCTGGTATGCAAGTTCCAGTTAAAATCAAAATTGATGACAATAAAGGATTCACTATAGACATAGGAACACCTCCAGCTTCATCTTTGATAAAACAAGTATTAGGAATAGAGAAAGGATCTGGGGAAGCTGGTTCTGTAGTTGCTGCAGATATGACTCTTGATCAGGCAATTACTGTCGCTAAACAAAAGGGACCTGGATTAACTGGTGGAGATATCAAAGCAATGACTTCCGAAATTTTAGGCGTTGCAAAATCTATGGGACTTAGCTGTGAAGGTAAAGATCCAAAAGAAATTCAAGCATCTATCAAATCAGGAAGTTTAGACGACCGATTTTAAATAAATATTATATTGTCTTGAGCAATTTTACGTCCACAGTAAACACATTGAATACTTAATGGATTTCCTTTAATTAAATTGAATTTTGTTTTTGCTCCACGCTCGTTATTACTAATGCAATTATCATTAGAGCAAGTAGCAACATTTGAAATCGATTCCGGCAATTCGGCAACATTCTTCTCAGCCACAACAAAATTTCTAATAATATTTACATGAGCTCCCGGAGATAAAAGTGCCAGCTTTTGAGATTCTGATTCACTTAGTTCTCTATCTTCTATCTTGATTACGTCTTTACTTGAATTTTTCTTACTAGGAACGTGCATTAGAAGCGTTATAGTGGTTCCCTTATCGATTAAATCTAAGGCATCTAAAACTTTCCTGCCTCTGCCTGCCTTTATGTGATCTAAAACGGTACCATTTCTAATTGGCTGAACTCTCATAAGGTTATCACTCATTTTTTACCTCCGATTAATTGTTCTAGAAGGGCCATTCTAACTGGCACTCCATTGAAAGCTTGGCGGAAGTAAGCCGCATGTTTCGTATCATCAACATCTGTTGATATTTCTGTAACTCTAGGAAGAGGGTGCAATATTCTCATACTAGATTTTGCATTTTTCAATAAATCTGAATCAATTATGTAAGCACTTGCCACTTTTTTGTATTCTTCTAAATCTGGGAATCTCTCTTTTTGAATTCTAGTAACGTATAATATGTCTAGATCGTTTAGAACGTCTTCAATTGAATTATGTGAAGACCACTCACAAGATAAATCGTCTGTTACATAACTTGGCATAGAAAGACTATCAGGAGAAATGAAACTTAACTTATTGTTAAATTTAGCTAGAGCATGCGAAAGCGAGTGTACCGTTCTTCCATATCGTAAATCACCTAGCATACCTACATTCAATCCTTCCATTTTACCCATTTCTTCATTAATAGTGAATAAGTCAAGCAATGTCTGTGTTGGATGTTGCCCTGCGCCATCTCCTCCGTTGATTAAAGGAACTTCTGAATTTTCAGAAGCTAAACGGGCTGAGCCTTCTTGAGGATGTCTCAACAATACAGCATCTGCATACCCTGCAACCATTCTAATTCCATCAACTAATGTTTCTCCCTTCAAATGAGATGTAGCTGAAGGATCTGCAAAACCAATACAAGTCCCTCCCAACCTTTGCATAGCCGTTTCAAAAGATAAACGAGTTCGAGTAGAAGGTTCAAAGAAACAAGTGGCTAAAATCTTACCATCAAGACTCTTAGATTTCTTTTTACCTTTTGCAACAGGAACCAACTCTTTTGCACGTTTTAGAATTGATAAAATTTGCTTTTTGCTTAAATCTGAAATAGAAACTACGTGCTTCATAAAAGTCCAAGGAAGGGGGCTTTTTAAATTGGTAATAATAATCAGGATTTCTCAAGATTTTTGAACAAAGATAGCATAAAAATAATTCTAACTCCTTCAAAAACTTTACCAAATGC
>JAERSJ010000127.1 GCA_016845825.1 Methanobacteriota archaeon | reverse complement strand
ATAATACGGTAGAGTCAATTACAATTAATGTTAATTTTAGAAATACTGAGGATCCTAGAGATTCCTTAATTGGCTACCCTGAATACCAACCACTTTGTGATACTTGCTCTGATCCTGGTTATGATGAATATTTATCTAAATTCAGAAGTTCTGATACTAGATTCAAAGGATATGATGGCATTGTAGAGTTTGATATAATTTTAAGAAATAATAGTAATGACATTGTTAAGAGTGCAGTTGTTGAAATAACTCTGGTCACCCAACAAGCTGATAGCAGCGATTCAGGTGGATTTTCAATACCTGAACTTCCTCCTGTGGTTGAGGAAAACTTAATCATAATTGCCATTGGATTTTTGGCAATTCTACTTCTTTCGGTTGGAATCTATACTTTTGTTTTAGCTCCCGAGGACACTACAGCAGACTTGTACAAGCCCGTTGAATCTGTTGACCCTTTAAAGAAGAGTTTAACCGGTGTCGGACACAAATCTGATTTGCCAAGTGAATCTAAAAAGCTGAAACGTTTGGAGGGAACTGGGGATGATTCTGACGATGAGGAAGAGGAAGAAGATGACGACGATTATGAGGATGACTTTGATGAAGAAGAAGATGACAGTGACTTTGATGAAAGAAAAATTCTGGATGAACTAACTGGAACTCATTCAATTGGCTCACAAGTTGATGAGGGAGAGGATGAATCTGATGAGGACGGAAAATCATTGGCTGCTGCACCTGTGAAGAAAAAGGCCGTGAAGAAACGTGTAGCAAAGAAAGGTGTTGCTAAAAAGGTAGTAAAAAGACCAACATCTAGAACTGATAAAAAAGAGCCTGAGATTAAAGCTCCTGAAGGCATGGTATCCGTTAAATGTCCTTCATGTAGTACCGTGCATACTGTTGATGAAAATACACCTAAATTTATTTGTAGTTGTGGTAGAAGGATTAGAGTTTAATCCTCTTTAACTGTATCTAAAATAATTAAACTTCGCCTTATCTCATTGGTATTATATTTAATTTCTAAAGGTCTAACTATTAACTTAATTTTATTTGACTTGAAATGACTTTCTTCTATAGGGAGTGCTACCTTCCAATCCGTCAAAGGAAGACATTCGTAATCTACAGTACTGTCGGTAATACTCATCGCTGCCTTTGTAATCCACAATTTCTTTTCTTCACCGGGAAGATCAACTGAATAAGTTCTACCATTAAAATACGAAATTTTAACCTCAACCAAACTAGGTTTACTTTCTTTAATCGCTGAAGACAATTTAGTTTTCTTTAAACCATCTGGATAACTAAAATCAAATTCTTTTAACTTATCTAAATTCTGATCTATCAACTTTTTTGGATATGACTCCTTATCAAGTGCTGCAAGTAAAATTCTTTCAAGTCTTGATGCGTTAGGCCTCTCAGCTTCAGCCATCACTCTGTAGTAACTCAAAGGATGCTTAATTAATCGACAAAGTGCGTTTGGACCTGGACATACTCCAGTAGAAACAAGAGTATCACACTTTGGAGCATTGTACTGAGTTCCTGATGTCTTGCCGGAAATATGTTCAACTTGATACCTTGTAAAAGATTCTTTAAAATCTGGAGCGGTAGCGAATAATCTCATTACTGATTCTGAATCTTGATTAAGAGAAGAAAGGAATGTAGTTATGAAGAAACGTGAAGGGTGTGCTAAATTTACTCCAGCTTGTAAATCTAACAAATTCATATTGAAGCATGGAGGTGCTTTAGCTAAATCAAAACGACCTAATTCTTTCATTGCTTCAGCTTGGCGCTCTCCTACCACATTTTCTAAATTACCAATCCTCTCAACAAATGCTTTGGAAACGCTACCTATCAGTTCAGTTATTGGGCCCTCGAATTGATTTTTAATCTCTACTGGCGCTTCAGGTAATTCTTCAAGATGTTGACGAATAACTTCACGCATCAATCTTACTAAGGTTTCACGGTCTAAAGTGACTATGCCGTTTTGAACGCCACGGTTTGCAAGTTTCCAATTACCTTCTCTCAATTTTGAAGCTGCTTTAACATAATCTACGAAATTCATGCTAAACTTGTTTCCGTCTAGCGACACAGTAATTATTTCTAAAGAATTCACAACTTTAACTAAATCTTCATCCGTTTCTGTGTCAAAAAACTTCTCAGCCCTTCTAGCTTCCGATAATGCAACATAGTTAATCAATGCTTGATTATCAGCAGCAGCCAAAATCAGACGTGATATTACATAACCAAGAACAATATCTGCTTCATCATTAATAGGGGGGCCTTCAACATCTATCAATCCTGTAGTTGCAGAGGTTTCCAACCTAGCCACAGCTAATGCTCTTGCCTCAGAATAAAAATAATCCTCGAGTAAAGAATCAAGGGTTAAACCTTCTAAATAGCTGTTGGCAGATGGCAAAAATGGATATCTCCAGTATTCAACCACAAATAAGCAAGACGATGTGGTTTTATAACATCAATCAATGGTAAGATAACGTGACTCAAAATCTCTTAAAAATTGAGAATGTCAAAAAGACATACCGAAAGTATAATCTAATCGGTAAAGAGATTTCAAAATTTTCAGCACTTAATGGACTAAACCTGAATGTTGGGAAAGGTCAAATTTACGGCTTTTTAGGACCAAACGGAGCTGGAAAAACTACAACAATAAAATGTATAATCGGAATATTGGAGGCTGACAGTGGAAACATCATAATT
>JAERSJ010000126.1 GCA_016845825.1 Methanobacteriota archaeon | reverse complement strand
GCCCTGGACTGATGGCGGGGTGGATGGGAGTTTCGTCGCTCACCGCTTGCCCCATGATGGAACCGGGGCTGCGATTTCACAAGGCTGCGTCGTCGGCAGGGCGTAACCTCGACCAATGATCAATGATATCATATAATCTGGAATTGCATTCATTTAGTTCTGGCCCTTTTCGTTTCGATCGTCGTCGCCGGTTGCGGACATCACAAACTATACCGTGAAGATGGCGAGTAGGAACACCTCCACTAAGAGCAGCGAGAGCACAATCGGGATCGTGACCACAAGCAGGAGGGCCTTACCGGTAAGGTGATTCGCTATCCGTTTAGGATGACCGGCTAAGCCATCGAGGCTCCGTTTTATCCTTTCAAGACCACGCGGAAGGCGGTGGATCCGCCCCTGGATGGTTCCGGAAAAGGCGATTGAGTCAACTGTCGGGGCGTTGTTCGGCCACGGTGAATATCGTGGTCATCAGAAGCACCGCCCCCGTGATCGCGAAGAGAGCACGAATAGCAGGTGGAAAAACGAAGAGAGATGATATCGACTCCGAAGAGCAGGGCAAAAGAATGGGAGAAATAATTCCGGCTTGGCCAAGGGGCATCACTCGTAGCGCAGTGCTTCAATTGGGTCGAGTCGCGAGGCTCTTAAAGCTGGATACAATCCAGCAAGCAAACCTACAATGGCACTGAAGCTAATACCCATCAAAAGAGCTGCACTTGTTATCTCAGGCGTATTCTCCGCAGGTACTAATTGTGTCAGTAGCCATACTGAACCGTATGATGCAGGGATACCTAAAAGCCCCCCTAAAATTGCAAGCATTAAACTTTCCAATATTATTTGAATAAACACGATGAACCCGGTTGCTCCCATTGCTTTAAATGTTCCAATTTCCCGAATTCTTTCGTTAATACTGGCAAGCATGATATTCATTATGCCAATCCCACCGACAAGCAGGCTCATGGCTGCTATTATTCCTCGAATAACTTTTGCGCTGTTTAGCTTTTCACTTATTGTAGCAATAACATTCTCCTGAGTACGAAAAGAGAAGTCTTCAATGCCATTATGAGTTCGGGTCATAATGTTTCTCATTTGACCCATGGCTTTATCCAAGTAGTCAATATTGGCTACCTTAACATCCAAGTCGCTTAAAGTTGGATCGGGTATAAATACTTCAGGTTCTGAAGGTGAGCTGGAGAATCTGCTTCGAAAGGAACTTGATGAAGAACTCGATGATGACATCTTAAATTTCATCCACATTGTATTTAAGGGGATATGCACAGTATTATTTCTGTGGCTAAAACGACCACCTCTTCTGGACCCGAATCTACTTGTTCTTTTTGGCCCGCTTTGGTTTTGAGACTTTTTTAATTGAGCTTCACGGCTTTTTCTTTCGGCCTCTGTTTCCATCTTTTTGTATACACCAATCACTGAAAAAGGAATATAATTAATATTAATTGTTTTACCAATAGCATTTATAGGTTTGCCTGTCTCTGAATCTTCACCAAATAAGTTTGAGCAAATATCCGCCCCTATTACGCATACGTTTTTTGCTGCAAAATCTTCATAAGCTGTGAAAAATCTGCCGGTACCTATTTCGTGAGCATTCATTTCCATTATTTCCTCCCATACTCCACTGAATTCGGAAATGTACGCTCTTTTTCCTTGGTATGTGGCTCTTGCTCGATATACGGACATCTCAGGCGATATACATTTTAATAAGGTAGAACCTTCCTTCAAAGCATAAGCATCTTTAACCGTTATACCTGGCGAAAAATCTTTTTTGTGATCTTGGTAGCTAGGGGGCTCTTCCTTATCAATGTTAATTTTATCAGCTCCTCCAAAAGTCGCCATTTGTTCTTTCATTGCATTTTCCATGCCCTGGACGATTGCAGACATAGTGACTAAACTCATAATGCCAAGAACAACACCCAAGATGGTAAGTAGTGATCTGAACCAATGAGATGTAATTTCCCTAAGGCCGATTAAAAGAGTATTAATAATAAACATTTTTAATCGTATCTTAAGGCTTCAATTGGATCCAACTTAGCAGCTTTTATTGCGGGTATTAAGCCAGCAAGGCTCCCTGTTATCGCACTGAATGAGAAACCTATAACCATGGATTCTACTGTCAATATAGGAGGAGTTGTGTCAGGAGCATAGCTGGCTAGTCCATCAATTAGAAAAGGAGAAGATATTAATCCTATGATGCCGCCAGAGACTGCCAGTACTACACTCTCAGTTAATATTTGTGAAAAGACATCAAGATTTGTTGCGCCTATTGATTTTCGGATGCCTATCTCCCTAACACGTTCAGAAATGCTTGATAGCATGATATTAATAATGCCTATCCCTCCGACTAGTAGGCAAATGCCAGCAATGAACATGCCGCTAGTTCTCTCGTTGTAAATTGCCTGGGTAATATCGTCAGCGAACGACTCTTGAGTTTCAAATTCAAAATCTTCAAGGCCATTGTGGGTTCTTAGTAGTACATTTCGAACTTGTTGTAAGGATTTTTCTAATAGAGAAACATCGAAGATTTTCATTGTTAATTCCGATAGGCTTCTGTCCATTTTGCTGCCGCTCTCAAAGCTGGAATCAAGTTTTGATACTAATGTGTTTAGCGGGATCAATATTGAGCTGTTTTTTGAGCTGTAAACTATCATTGATCTTCTGCTATTGCTGTCTTTGTACCTCATGCTTCTCCAATCAAAGCCCCGTTCTTTATTTTCCTTGTTCTTTTTTGCCTCCTCTTTCTTTTTTCTATCCTCTTCAGTCATGTATTCCTTAAGCATTCCTACTATCTTGAATGGTTTATAGTTGATAAAAATTGTTTCATCAATGGGAACTATGGTTTCCCCGTATTCGTCGTATTCCCCGAATAATGAATTTCTAACTTCTGTTCCTATGACGCAAACATTTTTGGCGAGGTGATCTTCTATGTCGGAAAACATTCTTCCATGTTCGATTTCATGCTCCATGATATCTAAGGATTCTGGCCAAGTCCCCTGAAGAAGTGTGTAGCGAGTGCTTTTCCCTTTCCTTGTTACCCGTAAATCACTCCTGAAACTTCTTTTTTCAATTATGGGTGTAACATTATACACTAATGGTGCATTATTCCTTAAGGCGTATACATCTTTTAGCGTTATGCCTCTTATTTCGTCTTCCAAGTGTTTTTGGTAATCGGGTAAGTCGTCTTCAGATTCGACAGTTATTCGTTCTAAGCCTCCTGATTGAGCAAGTGATTCTCTCAAGAGGTTTTCTTTTCCTTTAACAAAAGCAGCCATTGTAACGAGGCTTGCTACCCCGCATATAACGCCAAACATTGTTAGAGCAGATCGAAACCAATGCGCTCTGATTTCTCTGAATCCACTTAATATAGTTGTAAGCAAATTCATTTTTTAATATTTTTAATTATTTGTACCAATATTGAATCTTGGTGTTTGGCCTGAAAGTTTTGGGTCGATTTCATTGGCTATCTTGCCATCTCTGATTTCGATCCGTCTTGGAGTAACTGCTGCTATGTCAGGGTCGTGTGTTACAAGCATGACGGTTTTGCCTTCGGTATGCAGATTGTCAAACATCTGAAGAATTCGTTCTCCAGTGTTGGAATCTAAATTCCCAGTAGGTTCGTCAGCAAAAATTATTTTTGGATTATTAACTAAAGCTCTGGCAATTGCCGTTCTCTGCTGTTGTCCTCCTGAAAGTTGCGAAGGCCTATGCTTGCTTCGGTCTTCCATGTCTACTGATTCTAAAGCATTCATGGCTCTTTCACGCCTTTCTTTGCTGCTTAACCCGCTGTAAATCATCGGGAGTTCGACATTTTGGCGTACGGTTAACTTTGGTAATAGATTAAAAAACTGAAAGACAAAACCGATTTTCTTATTCCGAATGGATGCTAATTGTCGAGCGGATGCATTATGAATCATTACGCCATCCAAATTGATGGTTCCGGATGTCGGTGAATCCAAACAACCTATAATATGCATCAATGTGGATTTTCCACTGCCAGAAGTGCCAATAATCGAAATGAATTCTCCAGAGTCGATATCTAACGAGACGCCATCTAGGGCTCGAATTGTTTCACCACCAAGATGATAGGTTTTGTGAATATCCCTGAGTTCAAGAAGGGGCATTTTATTCTGTGGGAATATATTCTTATGGCCTTCCGCTGCCGGGGCGCCCACCACTGCCTCCAGGTCGTCCACTTCCTCTTGGACGTCCACTTCCACCAGGTCGGCCGCTACCAAATCTTTCTCGCATTTTTTCTCTTAAAGCTGTTTTTTCTTCTTCAGTCATCTTGTCTCTTGCATCCATAATTTCATCCATATCTAGTTTACCATTACCATTTTTATCATACTTAGCTACAAGAGGATCTTCTTTTTTAGTTTCTTCAACTTTTTCGCCATCCAATGTAATGGCTTTATCAAGAATATTTTCGTCGTCAGGTTTTTCTAATGAAACCTCATCTCCCTCTTTGAGTCCTCTTTTTATTTCAGCATAATTCAAGTCGCTAACCCCTACTTCTATCATTTGTTTTGCGTATTTTCCGTCTGTTTGTTTTACGTACGCAAAAGTTTCGGTTTTTTGTTTGCTGTCGTTTCTTTCCGTAAATATTGAAGCTAGCTTTAGAGCGGTCACCCCTTTTGAGTTTGCAACTGGTATTTTAATCGTTGCTGTCATACCGGTTTTGACGGTTGACGAATCAGTGTTAATTAATTTGATCCTTGTAGAAAAACCTTTAATTCCGCTTTTGATGGTGGCTTGTGGTGCTATTCTTTCTACAACGCCTTCTACGATTAAATCAGCCACAGCTTCAATCTCAATTGAGACTGACTGATTTACTTTCATCCTAGACACATCGGACT
>JAERSJ010000125.1 GCA_016845825.1 Methanobacteriota archaeon | reverse complement strand
AAATTATCCAAGATAGTATAATGTCTAGTATACAACAATCGCAAGATACAAGCTCGTTTTCACAGCAATTGAACGCTACTTGCGATGCTGATGTAATCGCGGATGCACAGGATTCTTACAATCAATGCATAGCGCGATTTATACAATCCGTTCCAAGCGGAATTACACTAAAAATAACAACAACAAATCCCGAAAAATCAGATGCAGATGGAGAGTACGAACTTTGGGATTATGATGGCGAACACACTATAAAGCTCACAGAAAATACGCATTTTTCTACCAATAATATTTGGATAAATAAAGCCAAAACTTTTTATATATTTTGGGACGAAAAGTCAAACTTCTGGGTTTTATCAAGTGGTGATGGCACAAAGTATAATAAAAAATGCACACCGCCTGAAATTACTAATAATAAATGGTCTGATTCGGCAAAAAAATACTGCAGTGAGAACGATAATAAAAATTTATGCGAGATAAATAAGATAATACCGAAGTGTGACGAAGGTTGGAAGTGGGGGGATAATGAGAAAAAAAACAGTGACGATGATCAACATGATAACGATAACGATGGCTGGATTACTTTAGGCGACGGCAATTATTGCCCTACAACAAGTTGCTATAATAAAGATACAGATAAATGTAAGCTTCCTAACGATAGCGTAGCTATCTGTGATTCTGATTATAGACCAGGTAATAATGATTTATCTCCATCAGGAGGGCCACCAGACATGAACTTTTTGGATGGCCGGGTCGTTGTAAAAACAAAAACAAAACAACAATATTTTTGTCCTAAAACAAGCTGCCACGAGAAGGGCGAATGTAAACCAAACGACAGCAAGTGCCAGGACGAGAAGAAGACCGACATATCGGTCGATGGAAAGCCAAAGACATGCGAGCAGCTGGGTAGCCTCAACAAATGCACAGATGATGAATTGGGGGAAAAGGTCCGGAAAGTTTGTCCCCTGACCTGCGGGGTTTGCAGCGAGCTACTATGCGCCAAAGGCTCGGGCGGAGAAGCTTCCTGTAAACGTATAGGTAAAAAATTGTGCAAAGATAATAAAAATAAAGAATGCCCGAAAGACGCTTCATATTGTAAATGGCTGGCGGGCACTATGTGTGTACAGAGCAAAGTTCGTCGCTGTCAATATGGCATGTCGACGACAAGTGAATATTCGAAATTATTTAATGACACTATTAATAATCGGCCGCGTCCCGGTTTGAATTCTGGTTTAAACGTAATATACGAACCATCCAATATTTCGGCTGTGCCGAAATTCTCAATTGATGAGATAAACGATGTATGTTCGGTGTTCGGTGATATATGTTACGTAAAAAACGTAAGTTTGAAATTAGCAGTTAATGCAGATACTATTAAACGTCAACAGAATGATATAATAAGTAAAACAACAACGAAACTGAAAAATGATTTGAAACAGTATGATAAGAATAGCGGCACTAAACAAATCATAGAGACAATAAACACACAAACAAACACATCAGTAGTGAACATTATAAACACAATTAATAAGAATAGAGTATTTAAGCAAGAACTAAAATTAACAAATGTTAATGCCGACATCATATCGATTAAATCTACTGGTAACATAATAGAAAAGGAGTTGCTTACAAACAGAAACTTACAGAATAGTATCGCAAGCATATCAAATATGATTACGCAGACTTCATTAAACACGGATACTTTATATAAAAACACGCTACTAATAATAACTTTCCTTTTAGTCGCGTCTACTATCGTTAGTTTAATAATGATATTGCACAGAAGTAAAGATCTGGCTGATTTTTTACACACGATAATGCCCTATCTTGTTTTTATGGGGTTCGCGATTGTTATTCTGGTTGTTCATATTTTAGCCAAGCCGAGATACGTAACTTACGTTGACGGCAGAGACAAAGACGACAAAGACCTTCCTAGGAAAATAGACAAAGATAAACTGATTAAGTACTTAACGGCATACTATTCTGTGATTGGTTTAATCATATTCGCGGTTTTTAAGTTCTACATCACATAATAAATTATTAAAAATAATTAAAAATATGGAATAGTAATAAATGAAATGCGAATCACTTATTTATATACTTGCCAAAACGATGTTCGTTTATTTCGGCGCTTCTGTCATCTATTTAATCATTACTAGATTCATGGATACGCCTTTCGAAAAATCTTTGTCTTATGACCAGAAAAATATAAAAAGGGACTCTTCCAGGCAAAGATCTGTGGTGTTTTTAACCGGTATAATCGTTAGTATGGCGGTGTTATTTATTTTCAAACCGTTTGAGAAATGCAGCGAATAAATTTTTGTAAAATTTTATATATTTACTAATATATAAAATGGGAAGTTCTCCTTCACAAATAGCTAAAAGCATCAATGATTTATCGGCGGCTTCAATCACACGAAGCCTTCAATCATCCACTGGTCAAGATTTAAACATAGTTTCCTTTAACGCGTCGTGTCCGCCGACGAATAACCCAAAAAATTTGTGTTTACAAAGCTGCAAGGACTATTTAACCAAAAATCCTGACGTTGCTAAGGAGTGCATGAAAGATGTTTGTGCCCCAATATGCTCGGTTACTAACGTCGACATAGAGCAACGTTTCACATTGAATACAACAAGTAAATTTAAAAATGTTACCGACCAACAAGTCCAAGACACAATTAATTCTAAAATTGCACAATTAAGCAAAGACAGCAGCGAACCCCAAAAAGTGAAGTTAGAAAATAATTCACACACATCAATAGCTAGTGATATCAAACAAGTATTAAATCAAAAAAGTATAAATAGAATTGATGTTAATATACGTGGTGTACAAATTAAAAGTTTTAAAATCAAACAGGTTGTAGATATCACGCGTGATATATTATTACAAAACGAAAATTTACAAGAACAGATCACCAATATTTCAAGTTCTATATACCAATCGTCAAGCGGCTCTTATGACTGGATCGTAAAGGCCGGCGCTATATTGATAGCCGTTCTGATTCTTACATTTTTTGTCGTTGCTTTTAACAAAAGCAGCGACTTCAAGGATTTTTTAAAAACGAACGCAGCTTATTTAATCTTCTTATCCTTGGTTCTCATTATTACCATAGTGCATGTCTTATTAAAACCCGCTTACGTGTCGTACGTCGATCCCAAATCTAAAGAAAAAAAGTTAATGAGCGGGAAGTTAGCTTTGTACATGATTCTCTATTGTTTCGCGATAGGTATAATATTAGCGATCGTCTTCAAAATTATAAAAAAGGACGATAGCACCCCTACTAACTCTACTCCCCCTGCTGCTGAAACATCGACTAGTTAGAAACCCCGCAGAACTTATTTGTTAAAAAATGCTTCCTTTATATTTAATTTATAGATAAAAATTAAAAATATAAATGAAATTCATATATCTAATATTAAATACGCTATTAACGTTCAGTTCAGGAACACCTATTATTCGGAGGAAGAGAGACGACTATGAAGCTTTTAATTTCAATAAAAACCATATTCTCTCAAATATAGAAACGGGCCCAAGATGGAAATTGGATTTTAACAAATTTTCCAGTATCTCTTCGGATGATTTTAACAAATTCAAAGGTTACAGATTCAGACATGATCTCGTGAGAAATAATAACAATACGATTAATAAAATTATTCCGACTTCGTGGGATTGGAGGGATAAGGGAATCGTTGGACCTGTGAAAGACCAGGGCCAATGCGGATCCTGTTGGGCGTTCAGCGCAGTTGGGGCGTTGGAAAGTCAAATAATGAAAAAAACTAAACAGTCAATTTCACTATCTGAACAAAATATGGTAGATTGTGTTAAAAACGTTTTGTCGCCCGATAACACGACGGAATGTTGTGACGGGTGCGAAGGTGGAGAAATGTATTCAGTTTATCAATATTTACAAAATAATCAGAATAAAAAGGACGATACAGAAAAACAATACCCCTACACAGCAGTAGACCAAAATTGCAACGCAGTTCCAAGCAACGTGAATGCTGCTTTAAAAGGATATGTAAGTCTTCAGAAAGGAGATGAAAAAGCAATGGCGCAAGCCTTGTATACTGTTGGTCCACTGTCGGTAGGTGTCAACGCCAACCAAGACTGGCAACTGTATAGTAGCGGTATATATGATCCGAGTGACGATCAATGCGACCCGTCAATTTATGCCCAAGATCATGGTGTTATTTTGGTGGGTTTTGGGTCCGAAGGGGGTTTAGATTATTGGATAGTACGCAATAGTTGGGGCGAAGATTGGGGTGAAAATGGTTATTTGAGGCTAGCGAGAGGGCATAATGCGTGTGGTGTTGCTAATTCTGCTATTTACCCTATTGTATCTTGATAAAAATGATTTATTTATCTCTTAAAACTTTAATGAGACAAAATGAATAAATATAATTGTTCAGAGTTTTCTGAGTTGAAATTAATCAAAGAATTAGATGATGTAAAACATGAGGGTAATTCCATTATAGTTGAAGATTATAAGTATAATAATTGCCCAAAATTAGATGAAGTTCATATTGATAAAGCATTACCAACTTCTAGATATCCTCCTGATCCTCCTTCATATTTGATAGATAATGATTATTATTTTCCATTATGCAAAGCTTGTAATATACGTAAAGAC
>JAERSJ010000124.1 GCA_016845825.1 Methanobacteriota archaeon | reverse complement strand
CAATGATGCAACCGACCGTTACGATCTTAAACTTTGAAGGTAGAAAGAAGGTGGTTAATAAAATTCTCCTCATTCGCTCTCTGTATTATCATGAGTCGTCGGGCTGGCGAGCGAGTGGTCTTCCGCGGCGCGGTCTATACGGAGCAGCGCCACGCCATCGCCGACAGGCGGGAGGACGTTGTGGGGCCGCGGTGCGTAAATACGGCCGACGCGGGCGTCGCGGACGGGGAAGCCGGGGAAGGTGGGGAAGTCGGGGAGTCGGTCGTGCAGCCACGGCAGCCGATTCGGGGACTCTTGGACAAGGAACTGAGGAATCGGGGACAGCTGCAAGACGGGCTGATGAGCAAGTTCGCTGTCATCACTATCACTTTCATCTACCCGCGCCCGCGCCGTCGACGGCGTCGCCGGCCTCGGCGGCCTTCCTTCGTGCTTTTTCCTGCACGTTGGACACTGATTCGACGACTTGAACCAAGCCACAACGCACTTCTTATGGTAAACGTGATCACAACCCAGTTTGACTATCTGTTCATCGTTTGATACGTGTTCGTCAAACTTCTCTAAACAGATCACGCAATTCTCTTGATCGTACGGAAACTTCTCACCTGGTTTGCGCTCAATTATCACTAGCTCGTCGTCGTCGTTGCCGGGAAGAATTTCGGCATCACTCAGTAACATATTTGTCATAACTGAGATAATACGACGATGGGCGCCAAGATCCACACCGAGCAAATCATCCATGACCGTGTTCATTTCAACGCTATCTCCAAATGAATGCGCATGAATCTCGGCTATAATATCGCTGTCGGATAGAGCCATGGTAGTAGTTAGTATAAGAGTCGGGAAGATTGGATATTAGGAATAGGGCGATCTCGCATTTTTCAGAAAATAATTTTCTGAAAAATCATTTTTTTTCTGAAAATGTGTTTTATATTTTAAATAAATAAAATATCTTTACCCTATTCTTATTTATTAGCAACACTTGTGCGTTTTTTGAAACGCATAATATACTTGAGTAGCTCCTTTCTATTGCCATCATTTCCACCAAACATGAGTTGAGATGTGAACATTTTGGGTTTGGGGGTGAAATTAGATGGTTTAAACCCTATCTTAAACCCACCTTTCTCCGGATCCCGGTAATCTATCAATACATTGTAATAATAGAATAATTGCCCTCCTATGTTCATCGCCGCCTTTGAAAATAGGTACCTGTTTTGCTCGCAAATGACTGCATTACAATTGGCGAAATTACCGGGTATTTCGCCATTATTTTTTGGTATTTTAATTATAGCAACATTTTGTTTATCTGTTAGAGTCACATCAACGTAACTTGGAAAATTATATACTCCACACTTTGTTCCCCAAGTTTCGACTTTTTCGTGAGTAACAACTGGGATGTCATCGTTATGTATAATAGAACTATCAGACTCAGACCATGTATATCCTTTGTTTACGCACTCTTCTCTGCTTGTTAATGATGGAATTGTTGTAAAATGATGCCCTGCTGCTCTATAACTATAGCATTTACTTATTGATGGATCACTCATTAATATTGGCCCACCCCCGCTATCAATATAGACATGTCTATTGTCTAAGTTATCTATCCATTTTTTAGTAATATTATCTCCGTTCTTAATATTTAAAGATAAATATTTAATATAAGTGGACATCCAATTGTAATTAGGTGTTATATTCAACATGTTGGGATACCCTAACAAAGTGGTGAGTGATTGAGATATATCATTGTAAAGCATAACATAATTATTGGCAAAATTAATTTCAATACAATTAATATTAGGAACATATCTAAAAGGTGTGTCTACGTAAACATCTCCAAGTTTTATACGAGTTCGTGAAATATAACCGGCTCCAAAATTACTTGTCCTTGAACCAGTATGAGGATGGTCCTGGTAACACGCTAAAAATGTACAATTTTGTATTGTAAATCCACCAACGATCATAGGGCCAGTGACTATATAAACAGGACATCCCCAACGCTCTGTTGCGGACCCCAGTATATTATATTTATCACTGTTGTTTTTTAAATCGTTCCAATACGGGTAAATAAGATTGTGATTTCCTGTGTCAAACAATATGTCATATGACTTCATAGGATCATCAGGCGAAAAACCAACCCCCCTAACAGATATACGTTGGTCGAAATTCCCTGCTCCTCCTATTAATGGTATTTTTTCTGGGTGACGGTGACAAGGGGCGGCGCTACATGACTGCGTTAGTATTGGAAGAGGTTGTGGGCATGCTTTCCCCCCGTTAGCAGCGTTGCTCTTTATTTTTGCTTGTTTATGCTGTAACCCATCATCCCCACACGAAGCATCACAATCTTCCCATTGAGACGGCCATTTCAACTCACAATCCTGTTGTTTTGGTTGGCTATTTTTGCCGTGACGATTTGCTATTATAATATATATAGTTACCATGATGGCGGGAATGAATAATACTAGAACAATAGGTATGATCATCATATTTTATTATATATTTTTTAAAAATTATTAAAATAACACTTTTCTTATAACTCTTGTTCATTGTTCAGCATGCGATTCATTTCATATTGCAACATATTGTCTGAAAAATTATTAAGTGTTGGTATTTGTGATAATGTTCCCGTTATTCTTCTAGTTCGACCTTGTGCATGATTCCCGTTGGGGTCTCCGTTGGCTTCTATAATTATCGTTTCAGAACGCGTCGAGCTGTTTGCTTTTTTATATGTCCTAGTGGAAGACAATAACGGCGCTGACATGAATAACTCTTCATACTTTGATTCCAACCATTCCATGTATGATACAGCCTTTACTCTGTCTTTTCGATAAAGACTCAGTTGACGTCGCACGTTTGATTCGATACTTGCATATCTAGCTGATGCAGTTTTATTGGCATTACTTACTTCGTCATATTTACCAAATTTTATACCGGCCACTATAATACCCGATAAAAAACTCAATATCACTACTGAAATAGAAATGGCAGGATAATCTACGGACGGGTTAATCGCTGTTTCTATCCCTGACATCACACCAGCCAAAGGGCCTGACACAATCCCAAGGAACATTAATGCCTTGTATGTCTTGTTAGCTCGTTGCGCTTCTTGTATGTGCATTAATTTAAACTCCCCAGCTGATTTTCCAATTTTTTCAGCTGCTTCTTCTATTTTGTCATTCCATGATGATGTGTCATCACTCATTTTTTTTTACTAAAAATACTATTTTATTTTCATAAACCGATTAGTTTTGTATTTATTTCACTGCGCCGTTTGTTTCTCCGTGCGCGCTTTTTTTTTCGGTCTGAACGCTTCCGCATCCCTTCTTTTTTGGATTTGCGTTTCAAAGCCCGCAGCATTAGGTTCCACAGCTCAACGTTACAAAAATAATGCTGCTTTGTGGTTTTATTATTCAATGTATCTTTTTCTTTGTTGATTTTTTTGCTAGCCATCGATTTATCGTTATTTATTACTACATGTCCATCTTCTTCTGTTCTATTGCTCATCTTCTCCTTCATTTTAACACGACGTAGCACGGATGCTCGTTGCATTCTTCTTCTAAGTAGTTCCCGTTGACGTGCGAAATGAGTATTACCTTCCTGGTTGTATTGGAGAATCGTCACCAAAAGCGGATTTCCGAACGAGTTTCCGTGGTCTACTTTGTGCAAATTCGTCATAAGTCGCCTGAACTTTCTCCGCCGGCGCTCGGACCCGGGCCGCCAGTTTCGTTTCTGTTTAGGGGGGGCAGCGTGGGGGAATTTAGCGTCATACTCTTCAACATAACTAACCGTTGTTTGAAAGACTTTTCTGTTCATCATCTGGTTTTTGCTAGGTGCGTGTTTGTTCTTATGGTTTTTCTGTAAACTCGTTCAAAGAGTTCAAACAGTGACTCACTTTGATAGTATAAAATTGTCCTCAAAAATCATTTTTTTTTGAAAAAATATAAATTTTCAAAAAACGAAAGATCACTATCCCC
>JAERSJ010000123.1 GCA_016845825.1 Methanobacteriota archaeon | reverse complement strand
TATTGTATGGTACACCGCCGTAAATGGAGACAAATCATCACTAAATACCAAAACACCTTTCCTGATTCGTCTCATCCCCATCTTTATACCCTGTGTGGTGTCGTACGCCTTATTTGCTTTTTATTGTCATTTCCGCCATACAAAACACCCATCGCAACACGCGCAAAAAATACGCAGCATGTGTTTATACGTCTTTATTATATTTTGCTGGTGGGTATTTATACACCCCTATGCATTTCGTAAATGGAACTTTTTCTGGTATAAAGAAGATACAGGCTGGGACACACCCGCTCTCATGATGTGGGTACTAATAGTGTGCTGTGTGCCCGTTTTGTTTGATATCATACGCACCGATTTTATAGACATCTCGCTAAGCAGTGATATCAACACCCTATTGACCCCTGACTACTTAAAACGCACGGGGCGCAGTCGCGAGATAACGCTCCTCGTTTATTACGCTCAATTTATAATACCAGCGATTTTGTTAATAGGCTGTATGTATGTGATGTTTTGCAATTTTAAATGGAATAGGTACGTTGATGTGTTTTTGGTTGTAGTTGCGTTAACGTTGCTCCAAACATGGACGGAAGACGCCTATCATTTACACCACGATTGGGCAGGGTTTCTATTGGCGCTTGTCGCGACGAACGCAATGGCACACGCGTCCACGCGCCTCCAGTACCTTTTCTGTCTAGCCGTTCAAGCGCTCGGGATTGGACTCAGTATTCATGGTGTATATTTGTACAATGCTTCGTGGGGGAAGAGCTAGTATGGTTCTCAGTTTCTGCAAACACGAATTACTATTTATATAATACGGAACAGTAAATCAAATGTCAACTAATAATATCAAAACATTAATAAAGGAGATTTCATCGTGCCCGCGTTCCCGACTTGTTCATTATTTTAACACAAAATGCCTAAAAACCCTGTGCGACGTCAAATGTTTTGCCGATGATATATATTATAATTCGGGTAAAGAATCTGGATTAAGTGATTTCTGCTACGACAAAATGAAAGATTTTATAGAGCAAAAAACGCGAGCGTTTTCACAAGTTGGGTCTGTTGTTCGCAAGGGGAGTAACAGGGTTAAGCTTCCTTACTGGCTTGGATCGATGACTAAAAAAACAAAGCCCGCGCAAATCAACCATTGGGCGCTTAACAATCCACACCAGCGATATATAGCAGAGCATAAGTTAGATGGCGTTTGCGGGCTTTATGTTAACGACGGCAATGGTCGTGCAAAACTATTCACGCGGGGTAATGGCGCGCATGGAGCTGACATTTCATACTTGTTGCCGTATTTAAGTTCAATCCCAAGCATCAAGGACGATATAAACATACGGGGTGAGTTTATTATCAGAAAAGACACGTTCGAACGTGTGTACGCCAATACTTACAGCAACGCTCGCAACATGGTGTCTGGAATCATATGCGCGGCGTCAATCCGAGAAGGCTTGAAGGATGTCCAATTCATAGCATACGAATTAATTCCCAAAGATGGGCTGCATCAGCAACTATGCCCGTCTGATCAATTAGCATATTTAAACAAGATCGGATTCATGACAGTAAACTATGTAATAATTAATAATATCAATATCGACAGGCTTAGAACGCGGTTAACACACTCCAAAAACGAGAGCCCGCATACTATTGATGGATTGATAATACAACCAGACAAATCGTACACGCGTAATACGGCCTCTAACCCAAAGTACGCGTTTGCATTCAAAATGTACTTTGAGCAAAATTCAATCGAGGCGGAAGTTACGCACGTCGAGTGGAATGAAAGTAAATGGCGCAGGCTTAAGCCAAAGATAAAATTAAAGCCGGTGAATTTAAACGGCGTTACTATATCTTCGACAACCGGATTTCATGGTAAATACATTCGAGACAATTGCATTGGACCGGGCTCCGTCGTTTTGATTACCAGATCGGGGGATGTTATCCCGCACATTCACACAATCGTAAAAAAAGCAAAGACCCCGGATATGCCATCCGTTCCTTATAAATGGGCAGACTCTGGGATAGACATCGTTTCATTATCGGATCACTCGGATAAAAGTGTGAAACTAAAGCATATACATTCTTTTTTTGCCGCTCTTAATATCAAATACCTGGGGGAAAGCAGCGTTAAAAAATTATACGAGCATGGATTTGATACAATTATAAAAATCATATCGGCGTCTGAATCGGAGTTGAATAGTATTGATACATTTGGGGTAAAAAGTGCGAATCGTATTTACAAAAACATTCGCAAAGGTTTAATTAATGTCTCAATGGCTGATCTTTTAAGTGCAGCTGGGATATTCGGTTTTGGGATAGGCACCGTGCGGGTTCGTCATCTGATGGAATGGTGGCCTGATATATTCACTCAGTATAAAAAAATGAACGAACAAGAAATAATCAACCGTATTGTAGGTATGGAAGGGTTTTCGAGTAGTTTGGCGCGCAATATCACCATTAATATTAAAAAGGCAGATAATTTCGCTGAGACTGTAAAACCGTTTGTAGTCGTAAAAAATAACAAAAACAAAGGAGGCGATCTTTTTAAAAATTTGAAAATAGTGTTTAGTGGGTTTAGGGACAGTGAGCTAAAAAACAGAATACTGTTAAACGGCGGGAAAATAATGTCTTCCGTGACGTCGAATACGTCTATAGTTGTAGTTAAAGACGATAAGTATAAATCATCTGGCAAAGCAAAAAAAGCAGAGCGGCTAAATACGGAGAAAAACACGCGCATACAAGTTTTAACAAAAGTAGAATTTGATTCTGTATTTCATAATAATACCAGAGCGCCGTAACAAAGATTTTTCACCATTTGTAATATAAAAAAGAAAATTTATTAAAAAAATGGCAGAATATGGACAATTAATAAATATTGAAAACAAAGATAATATGTTGGAAATTTTATATACTAATTTAGATATTTATTTCAATCATCCTATAATGTTTAAAACCAAAGATACGAATGATTACAGCGTATATATGTGCAAACTATACTGTCTTTTGTCGAAACATTGTAGGTATATCATTGCGATAGTATTAAACGACGGACACCCTTTAAAAACACAGCAAAAATTAAAAAACTTAAAATGGGTTTCTCTGCAAACAAGAACGTTAAAAGATCAACATGATTTACCATCGCATAATTATCAACCATCGAAAAGCAATTTCATTAATAAAAACATTATCAGAGTTGAAATATCCGATAAAAAATCTACTTACAAATGCAAAGATTTGCCAATAGAAATTTTGTTATTACATAAACAGGAAAAAGACCACAACACAGAATACCAAAACGACGGCACAGTAGTAGCAGCGCTAGAAACTTTTGAAACTATTATAAATCTTGTTAGATAAAAAATTTTTTTATTTTTTTTATTATATATATAAT
>JAERSJ010000122.1 GCA_016845825.1 Methanobacteriota archaeon | reverse complement strand
ATTTAACCCATGGCATGAGGATGATATTGTGTATATGAAAGACAAAAAACTTCTAGATGAATACATTATGAATGAATATGGTTGGCTAGTGTTGGGAGGTGACATCAACGGAGACCCCATGTTATGGTATTATGCACAATTTGACGAGGATTGTTTTTTGGCTAGTATTAAAATGTTAAGTCTTACTGACACAGAAAAGGACCGCGGCATTATAGGAGCCACTGATGATAAAGGTGATCCAATGACACCATCGGCTAAAATAGATAAAAGTGATCCTATTAGTGTATCTAGACTAATGACAGCTATAATTGGGAGTAATGTAATAACAGGAAATTGGGACCCAAATTCCGACGCCCTCGATGACGATGGTCAAAAAGTATTTTGTAATCCATCGCAAGAGGTACCGCCATTTAACCAATACTATTCTAGTGATTGCGACGGATTAGGAACGAAAGATTATAATGATAATGATATTGAACCTCATTGCGACTTAACTTCTAACAGACAAGATCCACAATGCGGAATTGAGACGAGCGATGGCCCTGATGGAAAGAAAGCATGGGTAGTGCCCAGTGGTTATACATATGACGAAATATCATGCGCGAATATGGATAATCCCCATGAATACTGCCAAAACCTGATCGATAGAAATAGCTATTTTCAAGGCAAGGTTCAATGTATATCTGCCCAGCAAAGAATATGTAAAAATAGGGGTACCTTTTGGAAAACTACACCAGGCGAATGGAGCTCTATAGGTGGTTCGTTAGCAATTTTGAAAAGGTACAGAGCCAATCAGATAAATAACCCCGATGAAATGAATTTTTGGACAGTACAATTTGGACAATGTTGGGTAATGGGGGGGATCCTGAATACTGTTATGAGAACTTTAGGTATACCTTCGACGCAAATAATAAATTATGCCTCCGCGCATCCAGAATGTGATTCTTTAGGTGCGCAATATATGTGCGATGATTTTATAGGTCCGCAGATGGTTAAATATCCTAATATTATGATTGGTGATAAAGACAAAGGGAGAGGGCAGTATACAAATGGTTCCATATGGAATTTTCACAGTTGGAACCATGTATGGATGCGGAGACCAGACTTAAAATACTCTAACGAGGGTAAGTATGCCGAAGCAGGATGGCAAGCGGTTGATGCAACGCAACAAGAAACAAGTTTTGGAGTTAACCAACTGGGACCCGCTCCTTTAGCCGCAGTCAAAGATTTAGGAGGAGCAAAATATCACAACCGATGGAGCAATACAACAGATCAAGCAATAGCCGCTAGTTATGATACGTGTTTTATTATAGCTGAAGCAAATTATTATGTATCGCAACCGAATAATTGGTCTTCAGGCAAGAGAGGTGGCCGCACTACTAATTACACTTTAGTACCAGGAGACAGCCGTGTATCAACATCTGCAATTGGCGCTAGCCCAGACAGCAAACCGACAAATGCATGGCCGAAAAGCGGTGATTTTGATCCAAATGTAATAAGCGATATCACATACTTATATAAACAAGGGCCGAATACTCCCGATGAACACGCTATAAGACTATTTTCAGCGGCTCCGACATTGGACCGCGCCCATTCATTGTTTAAAAATAAAGAACATCCGCATATAAAATTAGAAATTACGCCGGATGGTGTTACTGGTGACTTGGTTATAAATATTTTCTTTTTCTCGCAAGTAGATGCAACAGGCGTGCCATTTACAATCAACACTGATCAAGTTGATTATACAAATAAAGTAATTGGAAAAACGAATTTAAAAATCACAGGGTCCGTTGATTTAAAAAGAGGTGTAACACGCAAAACCCTTACGCATCGTAGATCTGCTTTCAATTTAGTTGATTCGAACTATATTCAATTTACTTGTTCATCAATTTACCCGGGTCAACAAAAAGAATACTATGATACAGTTACTGTGTATTTTGCTCCTCCCCCGTTAACTATAAAGACACCACGTGACGGTACATCTGTTAAAGTTTCATTCACAAATCCTTACAAAATTTCTATTACTAATGCAGTATTCAAAGTAAATGTTCCGAGTATTTCAATTACCAAACAAAAGCATGTTACGCTCATTAATCCAGGGGAAAATGCATCGTTCGTTGTTCCGATTATTAATTTACATAAACTCCACCATACACTGGATAAAGTTGTAATTATGGCTAGTTTTAAATGTGATGAAATACACGACAGGTCGCATGCTTCTACGTCGATTCTCGTACATTAGTCAGAAAACTTGTTTGTACCACGAGTATTTACAAAAGCGCTCGGATAGTATATATGTGCATAAATAAAATTGTAATATTACTTAAATATTACAATTACCAAGTGGGAAAAACACAATGAACTCAAGTAGTTTGGTTTTGTTCATTATCGCTTTGATCGTCGCTCTCGTCGTGCGTGTCTTCTTCGTCGTTAGGCGTGGATTGTTGTTGCTCAGTCATATCCAAATTATTATTTATCAAGTACGGATACAGATCGGGGTATTCATCTTCTATCTCGCGCGGGTTAACCAGGAAGGTGTGTAATTTTTGGATGAAAGGGTCGGTTGGGTCGAATTCCCGCTGCACGCGGTTATCGGGGAGTAATCTCCCAATAATCTCGTAGTGGTTTTCTTCTACCCATAGAATAACGACGGATTTTCGCCCTTTTAAATTCTCGTCGGTTGAGCAATTCATGTACGGCAGTCTCGTGTTGCCGTTGATAAAATATATGTCTCGGTCGAATCTCTCGGATATTAAGTTAATCGCAAATGTGTCTATGTCCTCTGACGGGTCTTTTATTTGCGAAATATATTTTTTAAACGCTGATTTTTCGGCAACGGCGGATACATTTTGTAAAAATTCGTGCATAATTTTCTTGGCGAAATCAGCTTTCTTGGGCTGCGCAGAATTCATTTCGTCCAGCGTGTCCATATACGAAAGAGTTTGAGCGATGATGTTCTCGGTGCATTGAGCGATTCTTACATTTATAGTTTCGTCGTAAACCTGAGGCAGAATATTTTTCTCAAACATCTCTAGGGGAACTAACTCTGTGACTAATTTAAATATTTCCACGTCGTTATCATCTTGAATTACGTTTCTGACAACCTTTCTGGTGCTCCGACCTTTCGCTTGGGTTTGGCCTTCGTGGTTTAAAATGAAATCATAAAAATTAACTAAAATATGGTGCACATTCTCTTGGAATAAAATCTTGGAAACAAGACCGTTATTCAACTCTTCCCATTTTTCTTGGTTTATTTTTTTTGAAATACTTTTGCGTATACGTGATATAAATTGCGACCGCATGTTCATACTCATATTATTAGCGTAGTTTTTAGAATATGCATGCAACAAAGCATGAAAAAGACAAGAACCATCGCCTATCGTGCCTGTCCGGACCAATGTTTCATTGCTGCCTTCTAACGGTGAAGAAAAAATAACGGTTTTGTTAACGGGTAATATTTTCAATTGTTTCATTGTCTATCGTTTTTTTTAGAAACGATTTTTTTGTTTAAATAAATAATAAAAATATCATAAAACGAATTTAAATGAATGAACTCAGTTTTGAAGATTTAGATACATATCTTCTGCGGCAAAATAGTAAAATTATTCATCAAATTTGGTTTGGTACCATACCAACCAAGCGAAAAGCAGCTAAAACGCTTAAGAAATTAAAACCGTACCGTGATAGCTGGATCAACAGGAACCCTGGGTGGTGTTACATATGTTGGGATTTAGACATGTGTTCTAGCCTGGTGAAAACGCTATATTCTCAGCATTTGGAAATGTACAAAAAATACAGTTATGCGATCCAGCGCTGCGACGTAGCTAGATACTTCATTTTGCACCGGTATGGCGGCCTGTATGCTGACATGGATTATTTTTGCAACAAGAGCTGGAATCATGTGGTAGAAAAGTATAAAAATAATTTTTATTTAGTCGAGACTCCTAATAC
>JAERSJ010000121.1 GCA_016845825.1 Methanobacteriota archaeon | reverse complement strand
ACAATGCCTGCTCTTGAAGCAATGAGAAGAAGTAAAAATAAATTTAACAAGTAAATGGAGCCACCGGGGGGATTTGAACCCCCGACCTACTGATTACGAATCAGTCGCTATACCGAGCTAAGCCACGGTGGCAACTAAATGTTCATCAATACTGCATTAAATTAATTTAGGCCTCAAAGAAATTTCCCACGTCACCTATAATATCATTTGATAATTCTAAATCAGGAATACTGTCAGCAAATTTACCTGCTCTACCGTCAGTAATTATAACCATTCCTTTATCGTTCTCTGAACGTATAACTCTCCCTGCAGCTTGAAGCATTTTACGTAGAGCTGGAGATTCTACTGCATATTCCCAACCTTTACCATGGAAGCAGACATCAAAGTAGTGCTGTAGCGCTTCTTGCCTGACTCCGGGAGCAGGATATGGAATTCCTACAATTATAGCCATTTCAAGTGAAGTATCGGGATAATCAATTCCCTCAGCAAGCCTACCTCCCATTACGCCTGCTAAAACTGAACCACTGTCAGATTTGAAGCTTTCAACAGTGTTCATCAGTTCTTCTTGCTTCATTCCCGAATATTCCTTGTATATTGGTTTTGAGAGATTAATCTCATTTAGTGCAGATTCAAGAATTTTATAAGATGGGAAAAATAATGCTATATTACCCTTGAAACTATCTATTATTGATTCTAACTTATCTATTAGCTGGACCCAAACTTTAGGGTTAGTATTCAACTCTCTGTAAGAGGTACTAACATCACTAACGTAACGAACTAATCGGTTTTCTTTAGGAAAAATAGAACCAAATCTCTCAAGTTTTGACTCTGGCTTCAAACCTACCAAATCTCGGAACATACCTAAAGGACTTAATGTACCTGACATCATAACAACGCCAGCTGTTTCATCTAAGAAACTGGTCATGACTCTTGGATCCAAACATACTTTTTCTAATCTTAGAGGCTTATTGCCAACTAATCTAATTGTGTGGCTTTCAATTGAATCTAACCATCTACAAAGAAAATCTCCTACCGAACCTAAGTATGAACGAGGACGCTTGCCTTTTTCGAGTAGGGTTTGTCTAATGAGTTGACCCATTTTAGATAAATCTGAAGACTGTTGCTTTAAGCGATATAAAGTCATTTTCCCAAGTGACATCATCTCGGTTTCAAATGTTGGCACCTCTGAGTCCAGCGAAACTATGTGTGAAGGTAAGAGTCCCTCATCATCTCCCTCTGAAATATGATACTCGCCTAAAGACTTCAAGGCAGATTCTACTAAATCCAAAAATAACGTTGGAGGGCTACCATCTCCCAATAATAGGCCAAATTTGTCTGATTCTTGTGAAGCTCTATGCAATGAATCAACGCTCAAAGATTCTGATGCAGCCTCTCTTGACCAATCTGGCAGATTATGAGCTTCATCAACTATAGTAATAATTTTATCGATTGTAGTATCCATCCATCCAAGAAGATATTTGCGTATGAAATCTTCGAAAAAGTAGACATAAGGAACAATTACTATCTGTGCTTTCTTGAGAAGCAATTTATTCAATTCGTAGGGACATAGATTTTCGCTTTCTGCATTTACAGTAAACTCTTCGGCACTGTATATCTCTGAAGACCATTTATCAATCAAACTCTTTGTCGGCCGCAAAAGCTTCCTGTAATATGGGCAACCTGCTTCACCCAACTTGGATTGTAATTTCAACGATTTACATATTTTAGATTTCTCAGACCAATTGGATTTTGCTAATTCATCATCATCCTTCTGCTGAGGACACATTGACTGTCTACCTTGAATTGCAACGACTGAAAAATTATTGCCTGATTCTTTAAACGCTTTTAATTCTCTAATAACCTGCTCTTGCTGGGAATTTGTCCTAACACAATAAATTATCTTGTAACCTTTATTGATAACAAAGGGTAGTGATGATGCTAATGATGTAAACGTCTTGCCGCTTCCTGTTGGAGCTTCAATAACTATGTGATTCTTTGAAGATAGGCCTTTTTCTATTGTATCTATTATTTCCTGCTGATTGCTTCGTAAATTATAAGGTAACTTCAACTTATCTTGACCAGATATCCTCAGGAACTTCATCATAGACTGATGGTTCTAAATCATCATCTGCAAATTTAGGACCTGCGTCCCTTCGCTTTTGAATTACTGCAACTTTTAGAAGCCAATAATGTATCCTCCATTCACGTCCGTCATAAAGTGTTGTTTCTTCTCTTTCGGTTTCCATCAATCCAGCATCTTCTAACATGTAAAATGTATCTCTATCTTCAGGATGAAGAACATTATCTATAATTCGATCACTGTAACCAAAAAAATTTAAAATGTGCTCTGCAAGATAATTAGATTCATCATCTCCCATGTGGGAGTATTCTGGGCTGTAATTAATTGCCGCAGCCAATGTTTCCGTAGTTAAAACTTCCAAAATTATTCCTCAGTTATAATCCAAATAATGGGTCATATATTAACCTGTTGTAGGCCCAACAATAATTTATAGATACTAAGAAAATAATCATTAGTGGAAGAAAAAAAAGATTTGTGGGAACTAGTTCGCAAAAAATTGGAGAAAAACAGTATACCTGAATCTTTAGAGTTTGAGGAGAATGAACCAATACAACTCACCAAAACTGAAAAAATTAAGGATGGAAATACTGGAAATGAAAATCTTTCTATGCCTAATAATATCGAGTTTAAGGAAACTATTATTGAACACAAAAAAAATGGATTTTTAAATCAAGGAATATTTGCAGGATTTATCTATATTTTAACAATAATGATTGTTCTGGGAATATTAATGATACCTGGATCAATAACTGCTGCAATCGGCGGATATTTTGGAGGGAGAAAGTCCGGAGACCCAGCAAGAGCTTTAACTGCTGCAATGCTTCCTTTTCTAATTATAGCCTCAATTTCAGTAATGGCTTCAATTGGAGCACTTCCTCCGGGGTCAGGACCTAATGATTTGTCAGAGACAATTGGCGATTATTTAGGTTATAATCCCGATGGAAATTTGCTTGGCCCCATATCCAAAATGCCTGACAGTAATTCATCGGTATTTCTCTCACTTGTTGCTTTCGGATTTATAGGTGGATTAGTTGAAATTGATAAAAAAAATAAATTACTTTTTAACTAAATTCCTGCAACTTCACTAGCCATGTCCCAGTAGTATGTTTGTGCTAAAACTAGGAATAAAATAGCTATTATGACCAAAGGCACTCCGTTTCTCAAAAAATCATTAGAAGTGGGAATTCCTGAGGCCTGCACAATTAAATTAGGTGGAGTACCAAAAGAGGTCATGAATGCGAAAGCTGTACTGATAGCAGTAATAATCGCAATAAATGCCAAATTAAAATCTGCTGCAGATCCCACGGCTAATGTAATTGGTACAAGTATAGCCGCTGCTGCGCCATCGCTCATAACATTAGTTAGTAAAACAGTAACAACAATAATTATTAAGATTATAGATAAATCTCCACCATATTCAGAACCATAGTCTGCCATTTGATATAATCCTCCTGCGAGCCAATCTGCTGCACCGTGATTAACCATGGCTTTACCCATAGTAAGGGCAGCTCCGTAAATGAACATAACTCCCCAACGTAATCGTTGACGACTGTCTTCCCATTCCAAAACTCCGGTAGCATGCATCATTATACCTCCAATCATAGCGCATGTGCCCAACGTTAAACCATTAAATCCTGAAGTTAAAAATAATCCGAATGTTAGGACCAGAATTGATAGTGCTAAAATTTGCCTATCATCAATAGATTTGCCTGTTTCTTGAAGATAATCTATTTTTCTATAACTAACTTTGTTAACAAAAACTAAAGTTAAGAAAACGGCTGGAATCAATGCAATAGTTATTGGTGCTGCCAAGATAACCCACTGAACATATGAAATTCTAATATCATATATCTCTTCTAGGAAACCCATAGCAATTACGTTTCTTGCACCTCCAGAAGGAGTTGCTAAACCAGCAATTGAACAAGAAAAGGCTACAGCTAACACTAATGCAATCATTTCATTATTTTTCTCTTTGATATCCGTTTTGTCAGCTACCGTTAAAACAAGAGGCAACATAATTGCTGCGACACTATGATCTGGAATTATAGCAGCCATAAAACTACAAATAACTATTATTCCAAGAATCAAACCATAGTTTGAACTTGTAAAAGGCCCCAACAATCTTCTAATAATTAAATTTTCGGCTCCAGATTTAGTTATCCCTTGTGCAATAATTAATGAGCCAAGAATCATGAAAACTGAATCTGCAGCGTATGAGGCAAATGCCAAATCTCTGTCTTCACCAAGAAGAACCAATGCTACGCCAGCCATGAGTGCTGTAACTGGTAAAGGAAATGTTTCAGAAACCCATAAGTAAATTATCAAAAGGAATAATGTGAAAACATTTCTACCTGGAGTTGAGAGTGTGGTAGCAAAAAGTAATAGTAAAATATGAATGAATGAAACAATTGCGAAACCTGCAATTAATTTTCTAAATGTAGGATTAAGGTACAACCTGTAAAGCGCATGCTGTCTTGCATCTGGATCTAATAACTCTTTTTGAAGCTCTAGTAAGGTTTTGCCCCGACTTTCATGGTCAACTCTAGGAGTTATAATTGTATGACCATCCTCCATGGACTCAACAACTATGTCTAAGTTGTTTAGCATATCCTGAAAATCGTCGTCGTTACTCATCTTATAACACACACCGGAACTGAAGCATCTAGTACTACCTGATGCAATAAAAATTCACTTACTAGGTGATTAATTAAAGGTAAAACTACTATCCTTGCGCCCTCAGATTCTACAACTGAGTTAGTAATTGTCTTCCTCGATTTAAAAAAGGTAGCTGGTATTATAGTTGAAGTAATGTGAAACTTTTCGCCTAGCTTTTCTCTCAAAGAAACTACCGTTGTATCCATAAAATCTGTATTAATTCTCTTCTTACCTAGATATAAAAGTTCAATATCACAACCAAATTTTCTTGCAAATGTCTCGATAGATGATATTGCCTTATCTGAAAAGTTAATGCCATCTACTACTACTAGTGCCGGAGAACCAGGTCCAGGAAGAGGATGTGGCTCTCTGACAACAAAAGCATGGGATGATTCGTACTCTAATATTCTCTCAACTTCTGAACCTGTAAATATTCTAGACAAGTACGATCTAAAAGGACCTAAAATCAAGGTGTCTGCAACCCCCTCATCCACCAATTTTGCTAAAACTCTATGTCTTTTACCCTTCATCACAATTGGCTTTATGTTAATAGATTGATTTGATTCAATAATTTGATCAAGCTGCCTTTTTCCAAGAGCGGCAAAGCCATCTCTTGTATCTAACGAGGCTGTAACTGTTCCTGCTTTCTTAGGATTGGCTATGAATGCTGCAACTAAAGGAATCTCTAATTTTTCAGATAAGGCTATTGCGTATTCTCTTGCCGGTTTTAAACGCTTCGAAGGGTCTACTGGCAGCAATATTTTATCAAACATGATGATATACTGCCAACGCAACGTATATTTAACCCTGTCCAGTCGTCGCAGCCTGAACTTATAGTTCAAGCGGAGAAACATTGGCAAAAGTCACACGAACCAAAGTTAAAGACAAGTGGAAGAGCAAAGTATGGTACCGTCTACATGCACCATCTATGTTCAACTACACAATAATGGCACATACGCCTGCTGACAATCCGGAATTTGTTAACGGAAGAGTAGCAGAAGTTCCGTTAGAAAAATTAACCGGAGATTACACTCAGAAAAATTTCATGATAAAATTTAGAGTCAATGAAACTAGAGGAAATAATGCATTTACCTCATTTGATGGACACAGGCTAACCTCAGATTATAAAAGAGCATTAACAAGAAGAAGAAATAGTCGTATTGACTGTAATTTTGTTTTAAAATTAGATGATGAAGTTCAAATCCGTATTAAACCAATTATTATGGTTGACAAAAGAATTAAAAAATCCCAAGAAAAAGTTTTAAGGGCTTTAGCTCACGAAACAATAGAAAAAAGTTTAACAAAGTTAACATTATCGGAGGCTTTAAAGAAAATTTATTCAGGCGACCTAAGCAAGGAAGCTGCTACAACTTTGAAAAGTACTTATCCTACCAAGAGAGTTGAAATTTCAAAAATTAGCGTTATGAATCCTGCAAGTCTGATGGAAGTTCCACCTGATGAGGAAGAACTTGAAAAAATCTTAACTTCTAACGATGAAGAAGAAGTTGAAGAAGTCTCTGTAGAAGATGAAGGAGACAACGAATCTCCTATCGAAAGTGACGATAAAATAGATTATTCATCTATGAAAGTTGCTGAACTAAAAGAATTATTGAAAGAAAAAGACTTACCTGTATCAGGGACTAAAGCTGAACTTATTGAAAGATTAGAGACTTGAACCAAAAGACCTGGGAGCTTTTACCATTCTGGTTCCCACAGTCGAAGAAAAATAAATATTGGGCTATAATATTCATAGCCTTATTTGCATTGAGTATAGATTTTTGGAATTGGAATTCTGATACTAGAGTTTCGGATTGGATTCCTGTTTGGATTATTTATCTTATCGTTATTCAGTTTGCTTTGGCTTATTCGCTATGGAAGTTCTCGAAGGAGTGGAATTTAGATGAGTGATTTAATCACAATTTTATTAATTCTTTCATTGTATCTTTGTATATCAATAGCCATTGGAATATACGGACGTAGTGATGAAGACAGCGCTGAAGAATATTTTGTGGCGTCTCGTAAAATAAATCCTTGGGTCTTATTCTGTACTCTAGCTGCTACAAATTTTTCAGCCTTCTTTTTCCTAGGATTTGCGGGTGCCAGCTATCGTGCAGGTTGGGGATTTTATGGAATTATGGCTATGGGTACTTCACTTGTTGGCTTATCAATTCTCCTACTAGGAATTCCCATCTACAAATTAGGGAAAGAAAAAGGATACATGACGCCTCCTGAATTAATTGCAGGGGAAACAAAATCAAAATATTTAGGATGGTTGTATGGTGCTGTTCTGGTAGTTTTCACATTGCCTTATCTTGCAACACAGCCAATGGGGGCTGGAATACTGTTAGAGACTTTATCTGGTGGTGATATCCCCTATTTTACCGGTGCATTTCTATTGACATGCGTAATGATCACTTATCTTATTTTAGGAGGAATGAAATCTTCTGCGATGACTGATGTTTTTCAAGGCATTCTGATGTTTACCATTTTGATAACGTTCGTTCTTGGATTCTTCTTACACAAGGATATAGGTGGATTTAGTGAAGGTGGAAATACTTTGTGGGATAATAAGCCAGAAAAATTTGTCCGAGAAGGTAATTTTACATGGGAAGTGATTTTTTCCTACACCATCTTGTGGCCAATTACTGTACCAATGTTTCCGCAACTTTTTTCCAGGTTCTATATTGCTGAAAATGATAAAGCCATACGCACTGCGGCTTGGTTGTACCCAACTGTAGTTCCAATACTTTTCCTATTTCCTGTAATAATTGGAGTCTATGGAAATGTAGTTGATTTTGACAGAGTTTTAACTAGAACTGAATCAGATAATATACTTCCGCTGGTATTAACTGAATATGCACCACTTTGGGCAGGAGCTATTGTTTGTGTGGGAGCAATCGCTGCGTTCATGTCAACTGCTGATTCTCAAATTCTTGCAATGTCATCAATAATTACTAAGGATGGATTACCTGCTATTACAGAAATTAAAAAAGAAAATGAAAAACAAATAGGTAGAATTTTAATCATAATACTAGCGATAATTGGCCTAATACTAGCTTACGACCCTCCAGACACTATTTTTGATATTGTATCGCAAGCCTTTACTGGTTTAGCTGTTTTATTCCCTACAACAGTAGCTGTACTATATTGGAAAAGAGTAAGAGCTAATAGTTGCATAATTTCAATAATAATTGGAGAAGCAATAGTGGTCTGGTCATACTGGAGTCTCAAAACTGGAAATACAATACCTGAATGGTTTACTCAAGGCTTTCACATAAGTACGCCAGTTATTTTTATTACAATAATCGTTTTATGGATTTCAACTGAGATTGAAGAAAGATTATCCGATAACTCCAGTAGCTAAGGCCGCTTCCTCGATCTGCTTTTGAGATGATTTATCTAAAATTGTAATACGTTGAGGTCTTATTTCTTTAGATTTAATTAATGCTTCTAAAATTATACCGTCATCTATTCCTAATTCTCTTGAGTTAATGGGTGCATTAACTGCTCTTAGAGTATTTCTTATTGTTTTCCAATCTCCACCGTGTAAATACATTGTGACAATTGAACCGAGACCGCATTGTTCACCATGTAATGCCGGACTATCATGATTCGAGTCAAGCCAATGGGAAAACTTGTGTTCTCCCCCACTTGCAGGCCTTGATGTACCTGCTATAGACATAGCAACACCACTAGAAATTAAGGCTTTTACTACTAAACGAACTCCTTCTTCTTTACCGCTAGCAACTTTTTCAATATCATTTTCAACTAATTCTGCTGCCATTTCTGATAAAGCTGCAGCATATTCACTGTAATCTGCTTTTTGACCTGCCAATTTCCAATCTAAAACTGCAGTTTGGTTACTGATTATGTCGCCAACACCAGCACCAAGTAATCTTCTTGGAGCTTTTGATATTATTTCTGTATCTGCAACTACAGCAATTGGTGGAATAGCTTGCATTGACGTTTTACGGCCGTCCCTTCTTATTGAAGCTCGCGCAGATCCAAAACCATCATGAGAAGCTGCAGTTGGAATTGAAATGAAAGGTATATCTTTATTGAAACCTGCTTGCTTTGCAATATCTATTGGACGTCCTCCTCCCAATCCAACCAAAAAATCAATATTATCTGAATAAGCCTCTACTCTTTCAAGCTCCTCAATATTGGCTCCCTTTATTTCTACTTTTTCCATCGGATGACTACCAGCCTCCAAATATTCTATCACTTTATTTCCTGCGATATCCAAAGTATTAGAATCACAAACTATCAGGCCACGTTCTGGAA
>JAERSJ010000120.1 GCA_016845825.1 Methanobacteriota archaeon | reverse complement strand
TATTGGAGACCTTTGAAGAGGATTCTGAGGACGACGATGATCTTGATTTTGAGATGTTTTAAGGGCAGGTTATGAGAAGAATTCACTTAATGAATAAAGATAGTAGGGATGCCACGATTGCAATAGATTCACTGAAGTATGACAAACCTTTTGAGATGGGTATTCCCGGGAAAGCTTTAAACTTTAGACGTTACTTATCTGCAACTGAGGCTAATTTAAATCATAATCTTGCTGAGCAGTTTGGCGACAATTATGCCTCTCATCTCATCGAGAGTGATCCTGAGATTGATCTAGAAAAGATCGGGCAATTTATTTCAGGTACAGATGTTGTTTATCTTGGGAGCCAAGGTGAAATTTTATATGCACCCCCAAAAACTGTTGAGGTAATCATTGCGCCTACTGGTGAGGAAAAAGAAAGGAGAGACCCTGAAAATATTCCTGCAAATGTTGACGATGAGCTTCCAGTTCGCTGGACTGGAAAGAAGATGCCTAAGGCTTCAGTAGCTGTTAACTTTGCATTTAAAAGAACGATTCAAGTAAGACACGTTGACGGTCTCACATATGACTATCTTTTCGAAATGGCAAAAGAACTGCATGATGAGTCTGTAATGGTTTTGATTGGCGCCGGTCAAACAGGTAAAGACCCATTAATCTTTCAAGCTAATGGCATGCCTTACAGAGGCTTTCTTGAGGGTAGGGTAGATGGGAAAAAATATCAACTCCTGCTTCATCTTAGCAACATGGAGCTTAAAAAAGTTAAAGCTCAGGCAAAAAAATGAGTATTTTTAATTTAAAAAAATCAACGGCACTTGGTTCGGGTCAAATGATTCAAAATGGTGGAATTGAAGACAAAGAAGTTCTCTCTAAGTTGATGGGTTATCGGAAATCTGTTGTGGCAGGCTATAGGTCTTTATTGGTTGAAGATATTAGTTCCAATATCGCTTTTGGAGAGATGTATGTTTCTCCTAAAATTGATGGTGAGCTCTGGTTCTTAATTATTGACAATGGTGAGGCGGCTTTATCTAATACCTCTGGTAAGGTGATTTTTGGAGATATACCGCTTCTTGATGAAGTGAAAGCTCAAATGAACCAGCTTCAGGGCCAGTCCATATTTGCTGGTGAATTATATGTTGCAACTAAAGATACTAGGCCGAGAGTTAGCGATCTAGCGAGCGCACTTGGCGGCGGTCCAAAGGCTGAGGTTAATAAGCTCGGTTTTGCAGTCTTCGATGTACTTCATGGTGGCGATTCAAAGTCTGTTATGCCTTTAGCTGAGTATTCAGAGAGACTAGAGATGATGCAGCGAATATTTGAAAAGGGGAAAAGAGTTAAATGCGTCAAAACACATGTCGCTAATACACCGGAAGATGCAAAAGGATTATACGATAGCTGGGTCGAAGAGGGCAATGCTGAAGGGCTCATTATTCGCCAAAATAATGGTCGAATTTATAAAGTAAAGCCTTCTTTTACAGTCGATGCTGTCATTATTGGTTATACAGAGAAGAATGATGATGAGACTCAAGTTAGATCAGTTATATTGGCTCTCATGCGAAATGATAATACATTCCAACTCCTTGGTTCATGCGGCAACCTTGGCGATAAGAAATCTAGAAAGGAAATGTTGGAAAAAATTGAACCCTTGCAAGCCTCATCAAGTTGGCGATTTACAAGTGGTGATGGCGCTATGTATAGATTTGTAAAGCCAGAGGTAATCATTGAAGTGAAGATGTCTGATGTTCAAAGTGAAGACTCGTCTGGAGACCTTATTCGAAAGATGGTTCTTGATTTTAAAAGTGAGTGGACTGCACTTCAAAAACTTCCCTTAGCAAGTATTATCCACCCAGTGTTTGTTAGATACCGAAAAGATAAAAGCATCAATCCTACAGACCTTCGACTTGAACAGATTTCTGATAGATGCTTAGTTAGTGATGCTAAAGTAAGTGCTGAGGCTATTGAGCTTCCAGAGAGTGAAATTATAAGAAGAGAGGTATACACTAAGGAGTCAAAAGGTCTCATGGCAGTTAGAAAGTTAGTCTTATGGAAAACTAATAAGAATCAATTAGACTCCAATTATGCACCCTATGTTGTTCATTGGACCGACTACAGCCCTAGCAGAAAAGAACCGCTAAAAAGAGAGGTGCGTTTGGCATCTAATCAAAAGTCAGCTGAAGAAATAGCCGACCAGATGATTGAAAGTAATATAAAAAAAGGTTGGGAAAAGAACTAGTACATAAAATATAAAAATATGGAGAAGCGACAATTTATTAAAATTATTTAATTAGAAAAAATCATCATCTCCATCTATACCGATTGACTCTCTCACTAAAAAGAAACCATTATCATCTTGAAATTCATCATTTTCAAGTTGAGACTTTATCTCTGCTGCAAATGAGGAATTATTATCTTTGATTGTCCAGCCACAAACTAAGCGGTCAGTCCAATTATCACTTTCAGCGAGTTTTTTTAATTGTATTTCATCAATGCCAATCTCGTTGAAGTAGCTTCCCATAAACTGAGCACATCGTATTTTAATCTCATACGGCACTCCACCGCCTTGAATAAGATCTAATCTTAGCCACTTCGAAGATATAGAGTCAAATAAATTCTTATATTCAGATACTGCATCTGAAGCATGTTCTATGGCGCTCTCAACGATGTAGTCTGGCTCAA
>JAERSJ010000119.1 GCA_016845825.1 Methanobacteriota archaeon | reverse complement strand
TTATTAGTCAATGTATAATCTTGTTGCTGGTAAATTTTAACTCCATAATAGTGAGTTGTAGAGGTTGAGACGATTTCGGAATTTTTAATAACTAAATTGTTTGCATAATAGGCCATAATTCCGATATAGCTATCTGCCCTTATGTTGTCTATAACCATATCATATGAGAATGCAATCTCAATGCCTCCGGACATAGAGCTTGTTCCGCAACAACTAGTTGTATTTTTACTGTTGATGACTGCTAAATTCTTTATTACCGAATTATCACTACTGCTATCAAACGTAAATGGACTTTCCAAATATCTACCGTTAACAATTGTTCTTGAAGGGCCTGAACCAATTATTGAAAGTCTTTGATTAATGTAAACATTTTCTTTGAAATGACCTGGCCAAACCTCTATAACATGTTGAGTAGAAGCATCTGAAACTGCCTCAGATATAGAGTAGTATAATTTACCTTTATTTCTATTGTAAACTCTACTATCTGGAAGTTTACCCGAATGCTCGCCTCCGGATATCGTTACCTCTCTTGGATCTTCAGTCCATGAACCTTGATGAAATCCAATATATGGCTTGTAACTAGTGCCTGATGAGCTACCAGCGTAAATTTTCTTGAGAATTAACAAATTATCAATTTTACCTTGGCTATTTGTTTTCGAATCTGAACCACCAAAATGAGATGTTTTGTATAGAACTGAATTGGTTCCTAAGGGATCTTCATGCAATGCTTTAATTTGAGATGAAGATAATTCTGAATTGAATATGGCTAAATTATCGACCAGCCCATCCATGTAGCCACCGTTACAAGATGTACTTGAAGCTACACAGCGTCCGATATAGTTATAACTTTGACTATACCGCATGTAGGCAGTAGTGCCAGACAAAGTGTTAGTACCATCAAGAGTTCCATTTACGTATATTCTCAGCTTATCCGAATCTTCACTCCAAGTACCAGCTATGTGATACCAAACGCCAGTGACCATTTCTGTCGAAGCTTCAATCTTATGGTCACCTGAAGGTGTGCCCCAGAAATAAGCTCCGAACACAGGATTGCCATCTGAATTTACTGCCAAGTACGCATCAGCATCATATCTGAAATTAGCAATACCTTCGTAGGCCGTACCTGTAGGAAATGAATCAAATTTAACCCAAACTGACATCGAGTAATGATCATAACCATTACAGCCGCCTACAGTATTACAATTAGTATTTCTTGCATAATCATTAGTACCATCAAAACTTACTGCATTACCGAATTTGCCAGATACAAAAGAGGCGCCACTGTAAAGATAAGCTGAATGGGTTGGAGTTATTGTATCATAAGCGTTACAACAACTACTTTCATCAAACTTATAATAATTAACAAAATTAGAATTAGATGTCTTGTTCATTATTATTGACGCACTATTTCCGTCTGCAACATAAACATCTGCATTATTTATCCCTGAATATATTTGTGTACCTTCAGCTTCCCAATTAACTTCTCCCGCCATATTCTGAGCAATCCAGCCATAACCTATTCTTTCAAATCCTTCAGAGTAAGTGACTACTGATTCGTCTGCAGCCTTAATTATTTTGATATCATCAACATACCAGCCTTCAAAGTCATGTTCAGAACCATCACTACAGAATGTGAACTTTAATCTGATATCTTCTCCTCTATAATCTGTTAAATTAAATCTTTTAGTTTGCCAATTTAGGTCTGACTTATCACCCATAAAGGCGCCAGTCGAGCCACAATCTCCACTAAATGAGCCATCATAGCCACCTATCGGAGTAATTAATTGCCAAGTTGAACCGGAATTCTTAGTTATGTAAACTTGGCCCCCATCGTAAGTATTTTCAGTCTCATACCATGTTTTTATCTCTAAAAGTCTAGTTTCACCAACTCCACCGCTAGGCAATGAAATATCTGACTTTTGCTTGAAAGAACCAGACCAGGAGTCTAGATATGTATCCTCATTACTGTCCCCTGCCCAAAAGGAATTAAGTCCTGCATTTGCTTTCCTATCAGAATCTATGGTTGTATTAACTCTATTCCAAACATAAGTTCCATTAGATGTTACTGAAATTTCTACTTCTTCTTTCTCTAACAGTCTAGAATTTGAGTCAATTGACAAATCATCGAGAGTAGTGTCAATAATTACATTGTTCCAGCCGTTTCTGTGGGCGTCTGAATCGTATCCATGATGAATATCATAATTATAAGTGTTTGAAAATTCAACATCCCTGATAGTATTATTTTCAGCCTCTCTAGTAAAAGAAATTGCATATTTCTCATAATTAAAATTAGTATCATAGACTGTATTGTTATCTGCACCGAAGAAAAGAATTCCTACATCTTCGTTGTTGTGGAAATTGGATTCATTGAAATAATTATTAGTGGATTGATCTATCTTAATCCCTATTTTATTTCCGTAGAAATATATATTTTTAAAAATACTACTACCGCCATATTGAATTGAGATACCAACTTCGTCTGCACATTGGTAGTCTCCATACTCTACTAACAATCGTTTAGAACCAGATACTACTAACCCTTTGTCAAGAGCTGAACCATCACAATGCATTGAGGCTGAATTAATTACAACATCATCTGAATTATGAACTCTAATTGCATGAACATTAAACCTGAAATGATTATTGTAAAGCTCAACTTCATCTGCCACAATAGAGACTCCGACATCCCCAGTAGCACCAACATCTGAACCACTATATTGGATTTCAAAGCCTCTTAAGGTAGATTCATCCGCAGACAATTTAAATGCATAATCTCCTGCACTTGCATTAACGACTGGCTTAACGTAATCTCCTCCCCAGTATATTTTTTCAATATTTGAAGCCGTGATGGCAGAGTTCCATATTGTAACATCGTCTAATATTCCATTAAAATCGTCATCAGTATCCGCAGGATATCCGTAACCTCTACCTATTCTTAATGGCTGAGTGTGAGTACCAATTGAATCTGTTTTACCACATTCTTTTATTAGTTCTCCATTCAAATATAGCTTAACTTTATTCTTATCATAAGTCACTGCAAGATGATACCAAGTATCCTTTACCAAAGGATCATCGTCCTCATCAGAATCACAACCTGTGTATGTACCAGAGGAGGTGTCGAAGTAAAAAGCAATATGACTAATTCCATTATTTCCATTATCATACGTGAAAAAATCGTACCCTCCATCTGATGACGCCCCTCTAGCACCAGTAGAAACTAAACTGTAAGTACCATTAGTGTCCCATTTAGCCCATACACCAATTGAAATAGCATTTGTTAGGTTAAAAACTGAGTCGTGATCTACCTCAACATAGTCTCCGTCACCGTCAAAATCAAGACCATTTCCCCAAACCCCTGCTGCAGTCGTTGCACCTTCAACATCTCCTGAAATATCATGACACCAAACCCCATCTCCAACTTCAGAAGGATTTGTTTCATCTAAAGAATATTTGGCAATCAAATCACCATTATTACAATCATATAAATCATCTAGATCAACACCATAGTTACCTCCAATGAAGTTCAGCTTCTTATTGGCGTCAACAGCATCGTGATAAGATCTGGAAGCAACACGTATCGTATCTCCTGCACTGGCATTTTCTACAGCCTGAGTAATGTTTGTGTAATCTGAACCACCAAATTTATCAACAGTAAGTGTGGCAGCCTCACTATCCTCTGAAGCAAAAACAACAAAGAGCATTGCCACTAACAAAAGTAAACTTGCGTTTAGCAATCTGTTTTTTGCAATCATATATCTCATTTTGTACGGCCGCGTGTATACGCGTACCATCGCTATATAAAACGCAAGGGCCTTAAAATAAGTTCATATCTCCTATAAATTACTACAAATAGACAGCTCCTTTTGAACAGGTATGACAATCACAGATGATACATTTAAAGAACTCATGAAAAGATTTGCTTCTGGAGTTACTCTGATTACTTTTGAAGATGATGGCAAATATAGTGGATTAACTGTATCTAGCTTTTGCTCCCTGTCAATGAATCCTCCTTTAATTTTGATATGTATCGATAAAAAGATACCTAGCCATAATTCACTAGAAAATGGAAGCTCATTTGGAGTAAATATCTGTAATTCGGAACAGGACAAACTAGCATGGGATTTCGCTAATTCAAACGTTGATAAGAATGAACTGATTTTATCGCTAAATCATGAAGTCACAGAGAATAAAGTTCCGCTATTAACTGATTGCTTAGCCTGTATGGAATGTACAATTAAGGAAGCATACGAAGGGGGAGATCACACCATATTTGTCGGCCAAATCGAACAAGGTAATTTTAACGAAGAATCTGAGCCTCTAATTTACTATAAATCTGGACTCGGGGACTTCAAACCAAATTAGCTAAATAATCTTCTACAATTTCTTTTGGAACCTCTCCTCTAAATGCCACTTGTGTACGATAAAAAAATGCTGAAAACCATAATTCTTTAATTTCAATTTCGCCTTTTTCCAAAGAATATAATTTAACGTGACGCCACAATCCCATGTCAAATATATTTGTAGAATCACTAGCTTTTATGTCGATATCTTTCTTTAAAAATAGATTCTCTATTTTCAACGCAATTTCTTCACCTTCCAAACGAACTAATAATGCCTTATTTTTACGGAAATTATAACCCTGTAAACCTAAGAAAACTCCAGATAAGCCTAGCAGGAAAAATGATAGATTAATAGCCATTGTTAACAAGGGAAAAAGTTCCGATTGATCAGGTAAAGCATAGGATGCAACGACAAGGTAACAAATTAACGCTAAAGTTATGATTAATGAGGACACAAAATACCATTCTCTACTCTCTGAATTATATTTGATTTTTGACATTAGAACAAAGTCTGTTGTTTAGGGGCTCTTTTACCCGATTTTAGGGCCTTTTCATCCCAATCAAATACATCAGTTATTCTTGATAGAGATTTAGCAAGCCTATCTGCATAATAATTGTAATCAGGCTCTGGACATTCCTCCTCTGGAATATAGGGTTCAACGACCATCGGACTATTACGAGCATCAGTCACAATAAAAGAAATCTTCATGCCACTAACAAAAGGCCTTCCAGTTTCTATATATTTTTTGTATGCTTGAAGATGTGCTTGATTATCTTCATTCACATATTTTCTTTTAAGATTTACAGTTTTAGATATTACTAATGTATCCTTTTCAACTTCCCCTTTTGAAATCCTTGTTACCCAATCCTTTGAGAGTTTTAAGGCTGCATCAATCTCACTTTTCATTAAAAAAGAAAATACCTCTTCTAAAGCTTCAACTTGCGATGGAAATGAATCTGTACGCCTTGTTTCGTAACCTCTGATTAACATACTTTCTTTTGGCCACACTTGCTTACCAACATATCTTTTCTTTGCTCCATGAGAGAAAAAGGGCTGCAATATTTTTTCAAATTCAAGCTGCTTTGCCCCAACAGAATATCTCTCAGCAATTTGCTGGCCGAATGATATGGTACCATCCAAATTCGAGCTAGGTGATCTAAAGAATACTGAATCTGTATCTCCGTAAATTACTTCTAAACCTTCGTCTTCTAGTTCCTTCAAAATATCCTTCACATATTCTCTAGCATATGCAGTTATTGAAGCGCCGATATCCAAATTAGTAAAACGGTAAAAATAAGATGCAAAAACACCATAAACAGAATTCATTAAAATTTTAATTGCTTCTTGAACGCGCCGATAATATTGCTCTTCCATCTCGGTTTCAGCATTAGCCTGAAGCTTTTTAGCAGAATCACGATCTGCCATCAAATTAGTTAATAATTCAGGAAGAAGGCCTTTCTTTTGTTTAGGGCTCTTAAATTTTACTCCCAAAGGAGTTTCTATTTCTCCTTCATCCGATCTTGTAGTGAAACACAAATTCCTGTCAATTATAATACTTGGATACATCGACTTAAAATCCAAAACGCAAACCCAGTCATATAATCCCGGATCTACCGTATGAACATATCCACCCTCAATATGGCCTGTTCGTTTCCTTCGATTTGTCCCAGGCACGCCAATTTTCTTAGAATCTGCAAATCTAATCATCAGGGAATCAATCATCATGGATGTGATTCCGTTAATTACATCATCCAGAGGTAACTTTGAAACTGTACCTATGTGTTGGTACTTTTGAATAACCATAATATGTTCTAAAATTTCTAAAGCTAATTTAGCATCTTCAAGACAATAATCCATTACCTTTTCAGGACGTATTTTCCATTCCTCATCCATTTTCTTTGGATTAACATCATGCTTTTCTCTTCCCAATAATTCTTTTGCTACTGCATTAAGTGATTCTTGACGAGGCCGTATTTCTCGCTTAACATTCCACCAAGCATCAATTACAACACGGCCTTCAACTCGCCAGAATCTTTGCAGTTTCTGCTCAATTTTAGATTTATCGCGGCCGAAATTTAAATCAATCCTGTGAACATCTGCCCTCTCAACTAATAGCGGCAAATCATATCCATCAATATTGTAGCCAGTTATTATATCTGGATCAAATTTAGAAACTGCTGAAACAAAATTATTCAGAATATCAAACTCTTTCCCGTGTAAAGTCTCCTCGTGGATATAGCCACTTGAATCTTTAATGCAAAAGCTTAGGCAATAAATTGTCCTTTCAAAAATAGAGTTTTCAATATCAAAGCTCAAAATTTTGAAATCTGATTCAAAATCATCGCATTCTTTAATCGAAGTTGCCTCAATTAATTTACATGTAAATTTATGATTTTTAACTTCAACTCCTTCAAAAGACACACAACCTCCTATATCATTATCATAAAGATATCTATAATGGAAAGGTATATCAGAAGCTAATAATTTCAAATCATTATTTTTTAACCATTCCTTAAGCTTGTAAAGATTATCTGGAGATTTTGTAAAGACTCTAGTACATTTTCTAACATCACCATCTACCCATAACTCTTCCTCCTTTATAGATTCAACATTATCGTCTTTTTCCAATCTTTTTTTAATATCTTTAGTAGCTTCAACTACTTGGAAATAAGGACGTAATAGTGGTGTACGTACTGCAATTGCTTCTCCTTCTTTAGTAGTACCGTAAAGATATACGATAGCGCGTTCTACTCCATCTACATTTTCTTTATGGTATGCTGAATTAAGTAACCTTATTGAGTATTCCACAAATATCCAGTAAGAGCCTGCTATTATTCTGTTACTTCAAAGAGATGATAATGCCTGATCAAAATCATTTTTTAAATCGTCAAAATCTTCTAAACCTGTTGAAAAACGGACAAATCCTAAATCAATACCTGCTGCGACTCTAGCTTCCTGAGTCCATGATGCATGGGTCGTGGCATATGGCATAGATATCAAAGATTCGACTCCCCCTAAGGATATTGCTTGAGAGGCAACGTTCATATTATTCAACATTTTGCGACCCTCGTCATCTCCGCCATTTACAACAAAAGAGACCATATTACCTGAATCTGAAAGAATTTTCTTTGATAATTCATGATCATCGTGACTTTTCAGTCCTGGATAAATTACCTTCTTGATTTTTGGATGAGAATCTAACCAATTTGCTAGTTTAGCTGCAGTTTCAGTAGATCTTTCATATCTGATTTGAAGCGTTTTCATTCCCCTTTCAACAAGAGAAGCTTGGTGAGGATCCATGGAACCACCAAAGTTTCTCAACTTTTCCCAAATTTTATTAATTACTTTAGTTTTCCCTGCAACGGTTCCGCCCAAAAGATCACTGTGGCCGTTTAGCATCTTTGTAAGAGAATGTATAACTAAATCAAAACCATGCTCTATAGGATTACAAGAAATTGGCGTTGCAAATGTACTGTCTACAATAGAAACGGCACCATACTTCTTGGCTAAGGCTGCTAGGGCTGGCAAATCCGAAATTTCCAATAGAGGATTTGTAACTGTCTCACAATACAATACCTTAGTTTCTTTTTCCTTCAAAGCCTTTTCAACTGCATCTAAATCTCTTACATCTACGTAATGAACATCAATACCGAAACGGACAAAATCTTGATCTAAAACCCCAACTGTTCCACCGTAAAGATTTCTCGTTGTAACTATTCTGTCACCTTGCCCAAGAAAATTAATCAAAGTCGTGCAAATTGCGGCCATTCCTGAAGAAAATACTAGTGCATCTTCTGCACCTTCTAAGTCTGCTATTTTCCTCTCGACTGCTCTATTTGTTGGATTATAATATCTTCCTGAATACACAGGGGCACGAGGCTCGCCTGCCATCCACATCTTGTATCCTTTATCATCTAGATAGAATGTTGAAGTTTGGTAAACTGGAGTATTCAATGAATTTTCACTAGGTGAAGTACCTGAATGAACTGCCTTAGTTCCTTTTCCTAGCTTTTTCTTATCATTTGTATTACTA
>JAERSJ010000118.1 GCA_016845825.1 Methanobacteriota archaeon | reverse complement strand
CATGAAAGAGGAATCTCCAGCCATAAAGCAGCTGTGTTTATGACCCTCATTTTTGGTTTTTCAATTGCGTGCCTTGATGAATTGCATCAGAGTTTTATTCGGGGCCGTGTTTGTTCAGTAGAAGATTTGTTATTTGACTTTTTAGGCGTATCCTTGAGTTTTCTTAATTATAAAAATTTTTCTTAATCTTTCTAACTCTTCTTTTTATCTTTACTACTCTTCTAATTTTAGGTTTTGTATCAAAGGAAATCCATCCTGTACCTTTTTGCGTGCAACTTGGTTCGTCAGTGTAATCTGCTGCCATGATATCTCGCGGCCTGCGAAATCGTTATTTAAAAGTAGTGTATGTTTTATGTCAGGTGATGGGAGTAAGCCCCTTTCTGTTAACCTAAAAGGTTGGCGACATTTAGCTTCGCATCCTACCTACCGCTCCCGAGCAGGTCTAAGCGGTTACTTGGAATTGCTCCGGCAGGGGTACTCGTTTCATCAAATCCTCCACTGACGTCACGTCCTTGACGATCATTCCTATAGTGGGGCTGTGTCGTTTCTGTTGCATTGCCAATCCTCTCGGATTCCTTACGGCTGCCTTGCTCATGGAGAGGGGACTTTCCTCAGCCTAAGGCCGTCGGTCGCCCTCCATCTCCTGACAATCATTTAATCATACTTAGAATATATAGTTCACTGTTACGGTAAAACCTTATTTACTGGATATAATCGCAATTAATGTCAAAGGATGAAGGGGCTTCTAGAAATCTAAACAAAAACGATTCAGATTACAAAAAAGCTCACGACAAATGGGTGAAAGAAGTCTTAGAGCCAGCTCTAGCTAAGCATCCTGAAAGAAATAAAAATTTTATGACTACTTCTAGTCAAAAAGTAGATAGATTATACACACCATTAGATAATTCAGGTATTGATTTTGAAAATGATATTTCTTTTCCAGGTCAATTTCCATATACCCGAGGTATCCACTCCACAATGTACCGTGGCCGTTTATGGACAATGCGAATGTTTGCAGGATTTGGTTCTGCTGAAGAGACAAACGAGAGATTCAAGTATTTATTAGAGCAAGGTAACGCAGGCTTGAGTACGGCTTTTGATTTACCGACTCTTTATGGATATGATAGCGATTCACCTATGGCTGCAGGAGAATTTGGAGAATGTGGCGTAGGAGTTAGTAGCATTGAAGATATGTCTATTTTGTTTAAGGATATTCCGCTTGACAAAGTTACTACCTCAATGACTATTAATTCGCCAGCAGCGATGACATGGGCTATGTACATTGCTAATGCCGAAAACAGAGGTATTCCTAAATCTAATCTCGGAGGTACTATTCAAAACGACATTCTTAAGGAGTACATCGCACAGAAGGAATATATTTTTCCACCTAACCCCTCTATGAGATTAGTTACAGATACAGTTGAATATGGAACTAAAAACATGCCTAAGTGGAATACCATATCAATCTCTGGATATCACATTAGAGAAGCAGGTTCAACAGCAGTGCAAGAACTTGCTTTTACTTTAGCAGATGGTTATGCCTATGCTGACTGGGCAATTGAAAGAGGTTTGAATATTGACGATTTTGCACCTAGATTCAGTTTCTTTTTTAACGCACATAATGACTTCTTTGAAGAAATAGCAAAGTACAGGGCAGCTAGAAGAATTTGGGCTAGAGATATGAAATACAAATATGGAGCTAAAGATCCACGAAGTTTAACACTTAGATTTCACACACAAACAGCAGGCTGTAGTTTGACTGCACAACAGCCTGAAATCAACATTGTTCGCGTAGCTATTCAAGCAATGGCCGGGGTATTGGGAGGCACTCAATCATTACATACTGATTCAATGGATGAAGCTCTTGCTTTACCCTCAGAAAAAGCAGTTCAAATTGCTTTAAGAACTCAGCAAATTATAGCACATGAGTCTGGTGTAGCTAACGTAGTAGATCCCTTAGGAGGAAGTTACTACTTAGAATGGTTAACAGATGATATGGAGAGGCAGGCTAGAGAATACTTTGATCGTATAGACTCTCTAGGAGGCGTAGTTTCAGCAATCGAAAAAGGTTTTTTTCAAAAGGAAATTGCTTCAGCAGCATACAAATATCAACAAGAAATAGATAATGATGAAAGAGTAGTTGTTGGAGTTAATGAATTTACCTCAGACGAGCCTGTAGAGATACCCATTCTGGAAATGGATCCCGAGGGTTTCGAAAGGCAATGTAAAAGGTTGAAAGCTCTTCGTTCTAATAGAGATAAGAGTAGGCATTCAGCCAGTCTTAGAGCAATTGAGAAAGCTGCAGAAGGCGATGAGAACCTTATGCCTCATTTTATTGAAGCTGCAAAAGCCAAAGCTACTCTCGGCGAAATGTGTGATGTTCTGAGAGGCGTTTTCGGTGAATATAGAGAGGGCTCAGATTTCTGAGAATATTTTGAAATCAATAGTTTTTGGTCTAACCGGTAAGAATGCCTCAGGCAAAGGAACTGTAGCTGAAATATTGAAGAGAAAGAATTTCACATATCACTCTTTATCAGATTCACTTAGGGATGAGCTCAAGTCATTAAAAAAAGAAGAGACACGTGAAAACTTAATTGAGATAGGAAATAAGCTTAGAGAAGAAGGAGGCCCTGGTGTTTTAGCCGATAAATTAATGCCTAAATTAAACTCTGAAAATAATCATATTGTAGACTCAATTAGAAACCCACTTGAGGTGATTTCCTTGAGGAAAGAGACTCTTTTACGTAGGTTTTTCTTGATTTCAGTTGATGCAAATGCAAGACTAAGATATGATAGGCTTTGCTCTAGAGGTAGAATTGGAGATACCGATTCTTGGGAAAAATTTGTAGAGCAAGAGAAGAAAGAAGAAAACAATGATGACCCAAATAAACAGCAATTATCTAAAACAATGGAAATGGCAGATTATAATATAGACAATAGTGGAACTCTTGAAGAGTTGGAAGCACAAGTCAACATAATTATTTCGAGTTTATAGATTCCACTCGTATGTTGTTGTTAAGAAAAACATGAATGCAATTGGCATTAAATGGAATGCCATTCCAAATGCAACATTTACAACCATCCATCTTCCAGCATAATTGTTTGGCATTTCCATGACTTTGTCTACTACCGTATTTGTTGTATCGACAACTTTACCAGCAAAGAAACCAACAAACTTTGCTACTCTTTCATGAGGCAATGCCTCATTACCTTTGTCTCTAGAATTCTTTAACCAATCTCCCATTTGGAGCATTCTATCAACCATAGGCCTATACTTTTGAACGTCCACACTTATCAGTTTAACAGCTAAATTTCTTGTATCCCATACTCTTCTCCAGTCAAGATATGTGTGCCCTACAAAAAATAAAATCATCAACCATATTTGCCATGGAGGTGTCTGTTCCCAATCTGGAGGAGTTAATGTCAAATCAAAAAATTCTACAACTCCCTCCTCAGGTTCAAAAATAATAAATCTCAATATTGCAATTGTAGCTGGAACTAACAGACCCACTGTAAATTTTGCAGCTATCGAATAACCTCTTGGAATTTCTCTTAGTCTTTCAAAAATCCACTTCAGGTGGTGCCCATGAATTTGAATTGCTTTTAATGCAGGTTCTCCCAAGAAGATTAGTCTTTGTATAATTGGAATGAATATTAGTGCGTGAAAGTAGAGTTCCCATGGCGTATCCCAGCTCAAGTAATCATCTAACATTTTCTGTTTTAGTTAAAGGAGGGTGTTAAAAAAAGGACCTAATAGGTGTTTTATGTCTCGAAAGCGTAGCAGGCGCCCAAAAATCCAGGAGAAGCTTGCTAGAGATAGAATTAACAAATTATTTCTCCTATTTGATTCAAAAAATTTTAATGCACAGATTAACCCTAAAAAATGCATTAATTTCGTTAAACTTATAGGAAAACGGTATAATCAACGATTGCCAAGTTCACATAAAATTAAATTTTGCCGCAGTTGTAATGCTAAATTTAGATCAGATAATAGTCGTTTCCGTATTTCTAAAAAAGGCTGGCGTTCAATTAGTTGCTTAGAATGC
>JAERSJ010000117.1 GCA_016845825.1 Methanobacteriota archaeon | reverse complement strand
GTTTATGCATTTTCTTTAGAAAATTTTAATAGAAGTGATGACGAACTTGAAAAGCTTATGGATTTATTTGAAGAATCATTTAGAAATGCTGGAGATGATCCACGGGTTCACAAAAATAAAGTAAGAGTAAGGGCACTGGGTCACCGAGAACTCCTTCCAAATAGAGTTATAGAAGCTATAGATTACGCAGAGTCAAAAACAAAGGATTATAATAATTTTAATTATAATTTAGCAGTTGCATATGGCGGCAGGCAGGAAATCGTTCGCTCGATGAGGATACTTGGCAAAATGATAGAAAAGAAGGAGTTAGCAGCCGCAGATATTGATGCAGACCTTATTTCTTCTAATTTGTATACAAGTGATTTGCCAGATCCAGATTTAATCTTGAGGACATCTGGTGAAGAGAGGATTAGTAATTTTCTTTTGTGGCAATTAGCTTACTCTGAATTGTATTTTGCAGATGTATTTTGGCCAGATATGAGAAAAATAGATTTCTTGAGGGCTATTAGGTCGTTTCAGCAAAGAAATAGACGCCTCGGAAAGTAACGACAGGTTTTAAGCACCCTTCTTATGCAACAAATATGCTCGAGCGTTATGCGCGACTTCCAATCGACAGTCCCAGACAGATTATCTTAGTCGTAGCATTGATTACTTTAATCATATCTCCATTCGTCTTAAAAGTAGAGTTTTCAACTGATGTTCAAGCTTTCTTGCCTCAATCTGAGGAGGTTGAAACTTATGATTTAATAACTGAAGATTTTGGTAAGGATTCAAGTGTTGTTAATCTGTATTTAACTTCCGTTAGCGGAACTAATGTTCTCACGATGCCTAATCTAGTGGATATTTTACAAATTCATAATGATTGTTTTCAAATAGAAGGCGTTAAAGGAGTTCTATCCGTTGCTGATTTTTTTGATTCCGCACTTTCAGATTCTGGTTTATCGTTGTCATCCGTTGAATCTGCAGATGAGCCTTGGGAACTTGTTTATGATTCAATATCCACTTCAGGTAGTGGTAATTATTCTTGGAATGAGGTCGATTTTGTTGGAGATGTTTTGATTAACAGAGATTTAAATCTGGATCCTTTAATTATTGTAGAAACCGACGGCTCAGTTCGTGGAGCACCTATTGCTAATTCCACGATTATAATGGTTAATCTTGATCCAGAATTGACCACAGAACAAAAAAAGGAAGCTGGTCAAAAGCTTAGAACGTTAGCTGATACTCATAACCGAGATTCAGGCAGCGATATCAATGCAGATGCGTTTTCAGTTGATCTTTTGGCTTCAGATGTAGATGAATCTACTCAATATACAAATATCTTGATGATTGTTGGCATGCTTTTGGTTACAGTGGTGCTACTATGGCTTACTTTTGGCCACTGGAGTTATGTAGTTTTACCCATTATAACCTTGATACTGTCTATTTTTTGGACTTTTTCATTTGCAGGTATTGTAGGAATAAAAATGACTGCATTAGGTGTCGCAGTTATTCCATTAGTTGTTGGTTTGGGTATTGACTTCTCAGTTCATGTTAGTAGAAGATATCAAGAGGGAATTGCAGCTGGAAGCAGTCTAGAAGAATCTCTTATTGAGTCTCAAGTTCATACTGGTCAAGCCTTATCTCTCGCAATGTTTACTACAGTTATTGCTTTTTTATCTGGGATTACAGGTGGTGTAGGTCCAGTTCGTGATTTCAGTTTGCTCTGTGCTTTTGGAATATTTTCTTCATTTATTTTGACCTTATTTTTCTATACTTCTATGAGATTTCTATTAGATTCCTCCTCTGACGGTATGGCAATTAAGCCCCAAAATTCTGAGTTAATTGAAACTTCAATATCAAGAGCTTCTCAGATAGTGGACAAACATCCTCAAGCCATTATTTCAACAGTAATTGTTCTTACGATATTTGCTCTTGGTGGTGCATCTCAAATTGAAACTTCATTTTCTTTGGATGACTTTCTTTCTGATGATTTAGAGATAATGGTTACAGCAGAAAAGATACAGTCTGACTTTAGAGGTGCTAGTTATTCACAATCACAAATTTTGGTTCAAGGTAACATTGATTCTACAGATTTCCTTGATGGTAACTATGAGTTACAATATGGTCAAACTGGTTCAGATAATAAAGGTCTAAATGATGATCGTTATGTAATCAAGGTCGGTGCAAATGCTCGTGTGGAATCAGTCCATGAGATTGTTCAAAAGGCGATTGACTCTGAGGAATTTAGTGTTACTCATGGAGAAAACTTAACACATGAATGGGCAATCACTAATTCATTCCTGGTAGATTCAGGTGAAGTTTTAGATGTTAATTGGAATATGGAACAAAGCTTAGTTTCTCCAACTTTAGAAGCCTTAGTCTTTTGGTATGATTCTTCTGATGAATTGATTGGGACTGATAAATTAATTAATATTCAAACAACTAGTGAAGTTTCAGGAGATTATTCAGCATCTATTGAGATATTAGATGATTCATATAAAGCTCGACTTAAATTTTCATACGTTCAAGATGCTTCAGATGATTCTCTAGTTCAATCTATTGAAGCTCATGATAGGCAAAATTTTGTTTTTGTTCAATCCTTAACTGATACATTCAACTTAACTTATCAGGCAAAGACATTCAGCCTTACAACCGATTCTGACATCCATTACCTATACGATTACTTATATCAAAGGGATTTAGATATTGCAGACCCATTTACTGAGGAATCGTACTCTGATGAGATTCGGCATGTCCTTAGCAGAGATTCAGATGGAAATTACGCATCCTCAGTTATCAGGATATACGTAGGTCCTACTACTTCATATGAATTAGATAATGATGGCCTGGAGTTCATGCGTTCTGAATTAGATGCCGATATTCCTGAAGTTTTTGTTCAGAATTTTACAGTAAGTACTACTGGAGGTCATGTTCTTACCAGCGTAACAGTTAATGAAATTCAAAAGACTCAAATAACATCAACACTAATAGCTATTTTATTTGCAGCAATAACTCTGGTTTTGATTTATCGTAGTCTAGATCTTGGAATAATTGCAGTTTTTCCAACAATTTTAGCATCAGTTTGGATTTTAGCAACAATGACTCTACTTGGAATAACTCTTAATGTTCTAACTGTTATGGTTACTGCACTAACAATAGGATTAGGTATTGATTATGCTATTCATATTGTTGAAAGGTACCGTGAGGAAAGAGAGCATAAAACTGAAAGCCAGGCTATAGAGACTACAATAGTGAGAACTGGTTCGGCTTTACTAATATCTGGTTTAACTACAGTCTCAGGATTTGCAGTTCTATTTCTTTCGCCTATGCCTTTAGTTCGCAATTTTGGAATTATTACTGCAGCTACAATAATTTACTCAATGTTCATAGCTATTTTTGTTTTACCTAGCTTAATATGGATATCTAATAGAATAAGGGAATGGATTTCTAATCAAACTTTAGATTAGTTTTTCTTTTTCGTCTCTTTTCCCAAAGCTCGCGTGCTAATTGCCTCATATCCTCTACAGAATCAGATTCATCAACAATTTCGGCACCTAGTAAAGTTTCGACGGCATCTTCAAGCGTTATGATCCCTTGCGTAGTTCCATACTCGTCAACTACTAGAAAAATATGTTCTCTTTTCTTTAAAAATTCATCCAATAATGTTGCAATAGAGTCTTCTGGACTTACTGTGGATAATTCAGAAATTAAATTTTCCATAGCAATATCAGTTTTTCCCTCACCATATAGTTCCATAATTTTACTTCTAAAGACCACGCCAATAATATCATCGAGATTTTCCTCACGTACAGGTATTCTTGAGAAAGGAATAGGTGAGTTTTCATCTACAATTTTACCTACTTTATCGTTTCGTTGAAAAGTAAGCATTACTGTACTAGGTGTCATTACGTCTTCGGCTAGAATTTTATCCATAGTTAGGAGATTCTTAATTACTTGAGTTTCTTGTTTTTCTAGTGCGCCTTGATTTTCACCCATTTCAGCAACAGCTATCATTTCTTCACGTGTCATTTCTTTTTGATCTTCATTTCCCTCTGAGATTTTTCTTGAAAAGCTGTTCAAAACAACTACTATTGGCCAAGTTATCCAGATCATTGCATCCAAAAGGTAGGCTGAACTTGGGGCCCATTTCTTCCAATATATAGCACCTAAAGTTTTAGGTATAATTTCAGAAAATACAAGAATTAATATTGTTAGAATAATTGATGCTACAGTAAACCATTCGTTGCCTAACTTGTTAAATTCCGAACCAACGCCTGCGGCTCCGATTGTGTGGGAAATAGTGTTAAGAGTTAGTATTGCAGCTAATGGAACATCAATATCCTCTTTTAATTCCTTAAGCCTTTTACCACTTTTTCTATCTTCCTTACTTAAAATTTCGATATGGGACCAAGTCACCGATAGTATAATTGCTTCCAAAAGTGAGCACAAAAATGACACGCCTAATGCCAAAATTAAAAATATAGTTATTCTTCCCCATTCAAGCTCAGGATTTCCTAAGTCATCTCCTACATTTGAAACAATTGATAAAAAATCTAACAAGTTAATTACTACCTCCAAGTAGTTCATAATGCAAATTCTGATAGCACATCAGGTCCTTATTCAATTCCTAGAAACCCCTGAAATGAATTGCCCTTTTGGGCCTTACACACATAATTGGCTAAAGAAGTATGTTTATTAGTACTTTTGTTGTAAAAATCCATATTTTTTGCACAAATCATTATAATGCCACCTTCTACGGCTGCTTTATGGCACGATTCCCGGAAGCTGAAGCACGCTTGTTCCAAAAGAAAGTGTGTATGAAGTGTAATGCTACAGTTGGTTGGAAGGCTGTGATCTGCAGAAAATGTGGGTACAAAGGACTCAGACCTAAAGCCAAAGAGCAACGTGGTAAGTAGTTTATTCAATTATTTTCGTTCCATTTGAAGTTCCAATAATAACCTTAGAAGCCATATTGATGAAGAGTCCTGTATCTATAACTCCATCTATCTCAAGTAAGCTTTTGTCTAATTCACCGGGATTTTCAATTCCATTTTCAAATTTGCAATGGTAAATATAGTTTTGATTATCAGTTACAAATGGAAGTGAATCGTCTTCTATTCTTAATTCAGCAGTACATCCTAATTTGGTGATTTCTTTTTTTGTTTGTTCATGGTTTTCTCTAGAAACTTCAATCGGAAGAAAACCTACTCCTAATCTTTCGACTATTTTAGATTCATCTACAATAATGATTAATTCTTTAGCTTTCTTTTCAACCTTTTTTTCTCGTAGCAATGCCCCACCTAATCCTTTGATCAAAGATAAGTCAGGAGCTACTTCATCAGCTCCATCAATTGCCATGTCAATAGTTTCAGCTTGGTCAATTTCTATTAAATTTATTCCCAAATTCTTAGCCTGTTCTTCAGTTTTAACTGAAGTTGGCATTCCGATTATCTGAAAACTATCAGATAATTTTTTCCCTATTAAATCTACAGCTATTTTTGCAGTTGAGCCAGTACCTAAACCCACAACCATTCCATTTCGGATGAGTTTTACCGCCTCTTTTGCGGCGTTAGTTTTGGATGTATCTTGGTTCAATAGTATAATCCATTCTCAGGCTCAGATATTTCAGAATCATCTAATCTGTTTCTGATTTTTTCCAAAGCTTCAGTAAAGTTTTTGTAAGTGGTTTGTGATTTATTGTCTTTAATAGCTTTCATTCCAGCTTCGACACAGAGGGCTCTTAAATCTGCTCCTGAAAATCCTTCAGTTTCTGCTGCGAGTTTCTTATAATTAACACCTTTTGCAATATTCATTGCTTTGCTGTGTATCTTTATAATTTTATTTCTAGCCTCTTCTTCTGGTAGAGGAATTTTAAT
>JAERSJ010000116.1 GCA_016845825.1 Methanobacteriota archaeon | reverse complement strand
AGATATATCTCTGAAAAAGAAGGTCATAGGTGGAATAAAAAATATATACAAAATAATGTGAATATGTGGTACGCGAATAACTGTTTGTTTCGGTATGACATTTCAGAGGGTGATTCTAACGTTGGAACGATCAAAAATATGTTAGAGCAACTTTGTAGTAGCAGGGATGTCCCCGATGTTGAATTTTTTATAAACCGACGAGATTTTCCCATAATAAAAAGGGATGGTTCCGAGCCTTATGATAATATCTGGGATAGCATAAACAAGCCACTCGTATCACATAGCTACACGAAGTATTCGCCGATCCTCTCTATGTGTAAGTCTGATAATTATGCAGATGTGGTTATTCCGACGTATGAAGACTGGGCAAGGGTGCAGAGTTTTCAGGACGTATGGTTCCCCGGATCTTGTAATAGTTATACAGCTGATTTTAATATCAAATGGAAAAACAAAAAATCAACTGCTGTGTTTAGAGGAAGTAGTACTGGTTGCGGGGTCACAATAGAGACGAACATGAGATTAAAGCTAGCTTTTATGTCATATGTTGGGAAACATGATGCGGCGGGTGTTCCATACATAGACGCAGGTATTACAAAATGGAATTTGCGTCCGAGAAAAATTATGAAAGAAAAATGTCTTCAAACTATAGACATAGACTATTTACCGTTTGGATTAGTCAAACCTTTAACCCCGCTCCAGCAGTCGCATTATAAGTATATTATCAACGTAGATGGTCATGTGTCAGCGTTCCGTTTATCTATGGAGTTGGGCATGGGATCGGTCATATTACTGGTTGAATCAACTTGGAAATTATGGTACAGCGACCTTATCGAGCCGTGGACTCATTACGTACCTATAAAGGCTGATCTTTCCGATCTATTTAAAAAAATCAAGTGGTGCAGAGATAATGACGATAAGTGTCAGAAAATCGTAAGCAACGCTCTTGCCTTTTATCACGCGTATCTAGGAAGAGATGGGGTTTTAGATTTTATGCAGAAAACGCTGGTTGATTTAAAAAAACGTATGGGAATTTATTTGTACAATGTTAAATCGCCGCTGGGCATCCAAATGGAAAACGAGCTAAAAGGGTTATCGTATGATTTCCCAAGCACGACAAAGACTATTAGAGATATTTCCAAGATACCAGACATGAATCGTTGCTATGGGTTGCTTAGTGGGATACAATGGGTCGTGAACATGATCAATAGTCAAAGCAAATTTGAAACAACAGCGCGATACGCGGGTGACATATTCAGAAATAAGTTAGGCGTTATTCGAAAATTCGCAATAGACACGATGGAGTTTGCCGTTAAGACGACTGACAATGAACAAAAAATATACGAGCATGTACACGAAGCCTATATATGCACGAAATCAATAAACAAACTACGAAAGTACATTCCCAACTTTACTTACGTTTTCGGAATGTACCGGACCGGCAGCACCTACAATGTGATAACTGAGTTCATACGTGGAGAAACGCTGGATACATATATCCAAAGTAAACGTTTTAAGTTCGAAGATTTTTTGTTTATCTTAGTCCAAGTCTGCCTTTCTTTGCAAATCGCCCAAAACCACTGCGGGTTTGTTCATTACGATTTGATGCCGTGGAACATAATGCTTCATGACCTAGGACATGACATTGAGTTTGATTATGTACTATCCTGCGATCAGATATTTCGCGTAAAGACAAATGTTATTCCTGTCATCATAGATTGCGGCAAATCTCACGTGATATACAATCAAAAACACTATGGATTTATTAACATGTTTAGCGCAAGTACCGCGCAAGACATCATATCATTATTAGTGTCAACCGTGCACCAAATAATCTCCGACAAACATCTGTCTGGTTTTGATTTTCACAACTTACTATATTTAGCGAATTTTATAACGGGAACCGAGTACAGGCGGCAAAAATTCGGAGGGAAAAAGGGCGCGGCCCGGGACTTAAAAAAGTTCACAAAACAAGCAAGAAAATACGCGTCGCTCATATTTTCGGATAAGCATGAACTGGAGCTGAAAAAACCAATTGATTTAGTGAATTACATAATGAACATGAAAGGACCCGACCGAGGACGGCGGCGGTATGAATCGTTGCACACAAAGATATATAAAATCGATTACAACCATCACCAATACTACCCTCCTTACCGTCTAAGCAATGGCAACCCCCGGCAAGTTTTCGAATATATTCTTGCGAACACCGTCGAAGAACGCGCCCAAACATACACAAATGTATGCGTTCAACTCCTCAGATGCAAACTTCCTTTTTCTAACAATTTATTTTTCAATCATTACATAGCTCAACAATTATATGACAGTATTATCCTGCTGTATAACGACATGATGTTTTTTTTCGGTAAGAAAAAGTTCAATAACCAGATGAGCGATAAAGTTCGTGTTTTTCGAGAAACGTTAGATTACATAGACGGCAATTTCTCGTATTTGCTAAACACAGCAGATATCGGAGCTAATGACACGGTGAAATATAAAATGAATACAACTACAACAACGCTAGTCAATGCTCCATTCACGGTCGATACATTTCTCGAGCCTTCGAAAATAGAAAAATTACTAGAGAAATATAAAAAAAAAGCGGTGCATGGTGATTTAACACATCATAAACTCCAAATCGAAGATATTTTGCTGAATAACGGGAAATACAAAATAAATAATAAAATCAGAAACCATTACTTGGGTCATTTTTCTAAATTGTTGTTAAGCGATTCATTCGTCGCTTTAAACAACAACGCGAATGCTAAAACGCTACGATATTTTTCGAACGAAATATTCACACGTAATCGAGATTTCTTGAAAAAACAAGAAAAGTGCCAAGAATACGACAAATATTTACAACTATACAATAATATCATTCGCTGATAATTTTCGTTTATATAATTATATAAACAAAAATAGAACTGGCTCGAAGGAGACTTACATCCCTTTCTTTTTCTTCCTTTTTTTCTTGCGTTTGCATTTATGTCTAGTCCATGGTGGACGCTCGCTTGTTAACAGAGCCGGAGGTATGCCGTGTTTTTGTTTATCGTCGGCTTGTTTTGCTTCGTCATCGGACGAAGATGAATCGTCCGATGATTCACTCGAGGCATTGCCAGAAGACGAATTGCTAGTTAAATCTGAGTCATCCAAGTCTTCGTTGTCGATATAGTTCTCGATTTGGCCGTATCCTAGCTTGTTAAACACTTTGCACATCTTTTTCTCGTTGCTATGTTTTTTATGAAGCCTGAGATTTATGGTTTTTAGGTTTCCGTCGAATTTACGATGAAACGCGAATGAATTCACATCGATTTTTGTCATCTGTTTTGCAGTTTCACCGCTGACAAAATAATTAAGATCCAGGTCAAACGTGCTAAGATCGTCCACGACATACCAGTCAACTTGTTCTAATTGTTGTTGTAAATGGTGGAGAGCATTTTCGTTTCCATTTTTGCGAATGAAGTAATACCAGCTTTCGCATTCGCTCCCACTTGTTTCCATCAAAACAGCGTATTGAACTGCCGATTCCTCTGTTGTGTCGTCATGCTTTGACTGAGTTTTTTCTGTTGTGTCGTCATGCTTTGACGGAATCTCGTCTGTTGATTTGGTTGTATTTTCATCTTTTACAATTGTATCTGACATATTTGATATTCAGTGTTGAGTGTTTTAAGCTATTTTAATTAATAACCATTTCCCGTTTTTTTATGAATCGCACAAAGGCAGGTATTTTTTACTAATATTATACTATCTTTTCGAGTGCCATTATATTCTCTAATTTCTTACTCCAAGAAGAATTTTTATACAAATCTGTTTTTGGGCTTGGGGTATCTCTATCATAGCAATTCTTGATAATCATAGAAGAATTTCTTTTCAACCACAAGTCTTCAATGTGTGAGTCACTTCTTAGCGATGGAGAAAGCACCTTTTTTTGCTTGTATTTTTCCTTGTTGACACCACCACCACGTTGTTCTTTTATTCCATATAAATACTCAATACTCTGAAATCTATAATGATTTATGCATATTTCTTTGGAATTGTGTTCGAATGCAGCAATTTTGTTGTGACGAGATTTAGAATCGTGTATACCAAGGCTTATTAAACCCTTAGTACGTGAAATACACTTTGGATGTCTAACACTGTCAGGTATATAGTGAGATTGTGATTCTATTTTACTTTTGGGATCATTGAAACTTGACACACAAAAAAGTTTCATTTGAATATCAACTCTTGTTATATGTTTTGGTAAACTCAATAACATGTTTTTAATGCTGGAGTGTGCTTTAGTATATATAAACTCATCTAAATCAATGACGGCGACCCAATCTGATGTTTTTTTTACATCAGCTAAGTAGTAATCGTAAATATCCCTTTGATTTATCCCAGACATTTTGTGTATGGTCACTGCCTTCTTAAATTGTTCATCAATATTATAACCGTCAGAAGAAACATTATCAATGAGGTAAATATGATCAAATCCGACAGACAAGTGATGATCTATCCACTCATTTATGATATGGCGTTCATTTTTAAACATAGTAATAATTGCGCAAATCATTTTTCCTTTATATATAACACTTTAAAATAACAATTAGATGCACAACCATTAAACTCGGAAAATAATATCTAAAGGAGCTAACGACCTGGTAAATCACTTTTACCTTTACACTGTGGTAGTAGGTAGGCTATTCCAACTTACAAGCTCTCCAATCATCAATTGTCTGTGCTTTAGCCTTGCATACAACATTATTATAATTTTCATTATTAATACAACCATCACCTTTTAACTCTAGTTCAGACCGTTCGTCATTGCTCACGCCTAAAAGTTGAGTGTTCCAATCACACAGACTAGAAATATTGTCAAAACAGTCACTATACATTTTAGGTGTTTTAGAATAGGATAAACATTCTAATAGTTGATCCGGGAATTTATCACATGTTTCAGCATCAGGTATCTTCGTTCCTCCACCAGGAGGATTTATAGTTAAATTAGCAATTGCGCGACTACATAAATCCCGTCCACCTGAGTTCCATACACCTTTAGGATTCGAAATAGTTGTAGCACTACTACAATTATCATTTGGTAAGCATTTTTTCGCTTGATCAGGTGTTTGGTTAGCGTTATGTATGGAATTGAAAAAATCTAAATAATAGTAAACAATATAATTTTTTAACGAATCAAGTTCGTAATTAAATTCTCTCATATCAATTTCAGAAAAGGAAAGTATTATAGATTGTCCCAATACAATAGAAGATGCGGGATTTGTTGTTAAAAGTGCATGCCAAGAATTATCATTTTCTCGATAGTATACATCAGACAACTTACATTGTTTACCATCATCAGATTTAAAATTTCTATAATTCCATGGTATAGGAAAATATTGAGAAACAGGTAAAACTTTATTTTGATATCTAAATGTGCATTTCCATGATTTACTGTCACAAGATAAATAACCACCTTTATAAAATGAAGCAGCTTCTATATTAACAGGATAATTTTCATCAAAAGGTATTACATCTCCAGTTACCTTTGTCATATTTTTGATTATAATTGAAGTAATAGTATCAGCAGGTATATAATTAGTGGCAGGACCTAAAGATTCACCTGATATAAAAGAACCTTTTCTATCCTGCTGCTGGGTATCTTTGAACCCCCAATTTATTTCTAATTGAAATTGTCTGATATCACCACGAATTGTTTGTAATCTATAGTAATTTGTTTCAGAATCAAAACTAATTGATTCAATGTCATTTAATTCATTTATATCATCATTAAATAAATCATCATGTATAATAATATCATCGCTACCCTCTCCGTATAATTTTGTCCCATCTGTTGCAAAATAACCTAACTGTGAATGTGAATGATCGTTATTATCCATAACAGTTAAAAAATAATTTGTTCCTATGATACGCGTTAGTCCGCTGCATCCAGTGTCGTAGTGAGTTGAGAGAGTTTTATACTTAATTTTTCTTATATTAGGTTCCGCTCCACTCTTTTTAACTAAGAATATTGATCCTAACTCTTCGTCGTCTGCAATACACGATATAGTATTGTGATCATCAACATATAGTCCTTCTAGTTTATGAAGTATGAAATGACTCTTATCCGGAACGCATTTCCCCATTTGTACACCGTGTATATAGTCTTTACAACGGGGCGCACTTTTCAAACACTGGTTTTCGGGAAGAACCGGTCCAAATGAGTCACTCGACACGCCGTAATCCACCGTGCACTTACGACCCTCGCCTACAGGAGGAAAAGAAGATGTTAAATTATTTTTAGGATTTCTATATGTTTTTTCATTTGATTTATCAGAAAACTCTGCTCTTCCAGTTATTATAGAATTCTTTTTCGCAAACACATTATTTATATTGAATGAATAATGTTTTTGCAATGGTACGCCAGCATCGCCGCCAGCGCCGCCTTGAGTTGTTGATCTATTAAAACTAATGTTTACCACATTAGTATTTAGTTCATTTTTGTTATTGCAAAAATTCGTGTTATTATAGTCGGTGCAATATGAATTAGGTTCAGTTAAAACTTTTTTGCATATCGAAAATAATGGTGGTTGTCCGGAAGCTACAGCGGTACCTGATGTTAAAGATGTAATATCACATTCTACGCATTGAGAACACCCACATGATGTCCCTTCCTCTGGTGACATATTATCACATTTTTGCCCTTTCCATAACTGATTATCTAATCCGACATAACAATTATTCATATACCTATATATTTCCGAATTTCCCGGTCGTGAACGGTCTCCCCATTCATTAGGATACCAAGTATCCCCAGGTGCGTTACAATCTTCCCATGATGTTTGATGACCTTCCACTGGATTCGAAGATTTTTTGCATCTTCCATAAGAAATACACGTTTCTTTATCTTTAAACATTCTTTTTTTATAATTGTCAGTTGGGATACAGGTTAGTTGGTTGTCTTCTATTGCTTTGGTAAGTGTGAGTTCTTCTAAGGGAGACGACGACGTAGTAAGTCTCCTCCTATGACCGGAACTACCTATATTACCTATATATCTTGTGTCAATGTCATTCCAATGATTCATATTTATATCAGAAGATTCTGTGACATCTTTTGCTCTAGATAGAGAGAACAGATCAGCATAATCAGTGTGCACCCCTTCAATAGACGTTGTATCATCAACTGATCGTTGCAAGTAAGTTGCCCTGGGGGGTAATTGCGGAATCAAATTTTCTCCAGAAAAAAGATTAGCGTGTATTTTGTTTGCGTTTTCATTATTAGTGATATAATCTTGAGGTATATTGTTGAGTCGACGACGACGACCATCACCCACGCCGAACGTCACATGAGGCGTTACATCTCCAGAACTATACTCCTTAAAGGGGCCTCCCCAATAGTTTGATATTAACGACGCATACATGTCTATCACTCCACATTCACCATCTAAAGCAGCTTGGTCCGCTTCGGCGACGCTTCCCTCGACCATTGGGTCCAAGTTCTCGAGCCTATTGCCACATTCGTTTACGATGTCATCAGTCACACTCAACACGCCCGCCTCCATATCCGCCAGCCGCTGGTCGCTTCGATCGGCCCATAATTTCATCTGTTCTTCGTATGTCACGTGGGCTTGGTCCGCCAACCACGGGTAGCGCCGCACCGCCACGATCTTGCCGTCAACCCATTTAGTATCATCCTGCCAGGGATGCCAAGCAAAATTAGCCATGCTAGGATCTACCGGGACATATGTTTTGGGTTTAATAATATTTTGTACCCGCTTGCCCTGGTTGAGGCCCAAATATATGTCTCGCCTGTCTTGCCACGGGTACGCATCTGGATTATACCTCGCATACGCGGCGCTCTCTATCTCCTGATGGGAAAAATGCAAAGGATTATTGTCCACCTCGGCCTTGAACTCGTCCCACCAGATATCGATACTGTCCTTCCTCTCGTCGCCCGCGGCGATGCGCCTTTGCATCTCCTCTGACCACTCTCTCGCTTTCTCGTTCGCCTCTACGGCCCTCCAGCGCGCCGTCAACTCATCTCTTCTTTTTTGATAATCTTGATCTAACAGCGCCTGCGCCGCCGCCGCCTTTTTATGAAAGCGCCGCGCTATCCTGTCATTATTCCAAACATGATACGCTACAAAAGCTAATGGTATAGTAGCTAAACATACCCATCCTATATTGTACAAAGTTTTCGCCGTCGTGTTATTACTACTTTGTTTAGTCGGGGGCAGTGGGTTGACGTCCACACACACGTCCTTGTCATCGTCCCAAGCGCAACCAGCGCCAAATTCACATTCATCATGACTCATACCGGAGCAAACATAGGTAGTATTGCCCTGATCTAATCTGCGGCCTATGGAGGCGTCTCCATTTAACCAGTTCTTTATAAAATCAATAAAACCTGTTCTGTCATCTCTAATACCGTCTGAACTTTGTGGTATCCACCACATAAACTTATCTATCGGATAAAAAGTACCCATTTTGTTTCTAATCCATTCTTCCCGCTGTATGACATTACAGTTACCTTGTGCATCACATAGCGCAGATCCGTCAGGAGGATATAAAGAACTTATCCTATTTATATCGATTTGAGACATCCTCCCAATTCTTTTTAATCCAACATTACCGTGTGTAAATCTGGATGGGAAAAAACCTGACATAATTGAAAAAGGATCATGTTTAATACCTAATATTATTCCTCCTTGGGTGTATAAAGACATCCATAAGTCGGCACGTAACTGTTGTCGTCGACGAGTCTCCGAAGTCCCACTTTTATCAACAAAATAATCATATACAATTTGTTTATTGAATTTTATCTCTTCTTGCACGGGTTGATGTTCATGCAGCAGACCCAACATATGCATAAATTCGTGTATAATTATAGGAACATCTAACCAACCAAATTGCATAGTATGCGAGCTGCTATCAACATCAAGACAATCTGTTCCTATAGCAGAATAGGACGGTTTTCTTACTGGGGGATTGTCAGTCCCGGGGTCGTCATATGGTAATTCGAACCTTATCCTAACATCAGCATGTGTATCTTGTTCTGATGATATAAAACCATCTACAAATTGTAAATCAAGGTTTACGAGGGGTTTAATACGTTGTTCCACAACTGCTCTCACCCTTTCAGAAGGGGTAAGTGTACTTGGAAAAAGATCTTGTTGAAGTGGATCAGGTAAGAACCAACATTCTCCGGGTTCGTTATTATCGTCCCCCCCCTCCGCCGGCAGCATACAGGATAATGATTCAGTCTTTTCAATAAATTGCGGCGGCGGTTTATAAAACGCAATTGTGATTGTCCGTTTATTATCCCATAAACGATTATTTGGATTTGGTGTCGATCGTCCTTCATTTCCACCAGGGTCATGTTCGCTTACTGAACACACATGTATATCTTGAACATATGGACATTTGACCTGATTCGTTCCACCACAGGGTCCAGACCCCGAATAACCCCTTCTAAATTGTAATTGACATGTATTTTTAGATAAATTATTTGTATAATTATTCCATAAATATATTTGACGATTCAGACATTCAGGTATGATTTTATTAATGTACTTGATTTTAAAATCGGTTATATGTAGTGCTTCTAAATTTGCATAAAAAGATGCATTCATCGGGGCATCTGTAGGAGGGAGGGGGAGTATTCCGAATTGTGATTCAAATGTTCCATCTCTTTTAGATACCCCTATAAGTTGTGTTGTTTTTAGTTCTTCACCCCAAATATGTATAGGATCTTTACCTTCTTCGAGATGAAGATTCATACTAATATCTGTCGTCATTATGTTTGTTTCTTCGTTAATACGCACTTTAACGAAATCATTTTCTTCTATATAGGGTACGAAAAATGATTGTACATTTACTACCTTCACCGCACCATTTTCTTCTGTGGTTATAATTGAATCAGGAATCATTTTCTGCAATTTAGCCGACTCATCACAAACGCGATCCCAAAACTTTATTTTCCCTCCTGGTTTTATAAGGCGGACAGCTTCAGATAACATATGATCTGTACAGGCCTCTGCATTACTTTCAAAAGTTACGAGATCAACTGTATGATTTGGTACATCAACCTTCCCTGAATTATAATCTGATATTTTTATTAGGTTTGGTATTCGCATACCTCGAGTATTTCTTCCCTCAGGGTCAAAACATTTACAATCGTAAGAATCAAAACCACATGGTCCATTATATTCGTCGAGCCGACGGAGCCCGTCGTGATTGCCTGTAGTACCCCATTTACATCCTTCATATAACATACACATGTTTTCATTATGAACAATATTACTATCTTCTGAACATTTTATAGGAGTTTCAGTATGCATCTTTTTATCGCTACCGGTTTGCCATACATTTGTATTAACATTGAAAGCTTCTTCTGAACCTGAAAAGTACGGAACCCCATGTAGGGCCCCCTGTGCTCCCATATTAATATGGTAAATATTTGTCATCTTATCTTCAGACATATGACGTCCTCTACCTGGTGGTATAGGTGATGGTGGGGGCATAGGCGGTCGGTCATCAAAAGATGGTTTAGGAAATGCATCTAAATTTGTTTGACCCCAACAATTAGTACTCACATCGTGTATATGTTTAGTTATCCCCGTTGTTTCACACTCATTTTTTTTTAAATTTGCACATGTATTGTGGGTACCTGTACATTTAGGTCTACTACTCATATCATCCCATTTACAACCTGATTCTACGCATAAATCTTTATTGTTATAATACTTACAATCTATATTCATAGTATCCCCTACACACTTATCACCTTGCCATTGGCAACCCGCGGTGTCGTCATAGTTATAATTTGCTGGGCAATAATATTCAGGAGTCATATATGCCATTGCATTCAATAAACAATCACTTTGTTTTTTAGTGACACCAGGAGAAATAGGGAAACTCGCTCGTGTTCCATCAGTTCGATTACCATACCCATCTACACTGAAAAGATCTTCTTGTTCTTTTGCAAATTTATCATATATTTCTTGGGTCCAATCTCTGTATTCACCACCGCAAGGTTTCCAAAAACCAGGTTTACTCATCTTCCATGGAGTCCCACCTTCATCTTGTGGTTTACAATACGACTGTATTTTTATAGCTAAATCATTTTGCCATTGGCAATAATTTCCAGTACCGCAATTTTTTTTACTTTTATTACAAGTATATTGAGAACATGAATTGCTTTTAGTTCCAATACAACTAAATTTTTCCCATTTACAATCTCCACCTGCTTGTTCACATAAACCAATAGAGTTGATTTGGTTACATGGCAAACCTTCATTTTCTGACTTACTTTTATCTCCTGTACATTTTTTATTCTCACTATCCCATTTACAATCTCCACCTGCTTGTTTACATGTTTTAGAATTATGGTATGTTTTACATGGGTAGGATGGATATGTACACTTATCATCATCCCATCCACATTTGTCATCGTGTTTACACATATACGCGGGATTATAATATGTGGCTGCGTTTACATGACATGTAATTTCTTCATCACTTAAGTCACCTCTTTTAGATTTATATAGGTCTGTTAATTGGTCATATACATCTTTTGACCAATTAGGGTGTTGACATATGGCATCCAATGGATCAGATGCGTCTGACATTTTATTATATAAAATTATATTTAATATAATTTTATATAAAATTATATTGGCGTTTTCCTTTGATCTAAGTGTTTATGTTCTGTTATAATAAAATGGCTGTCTCCGACGATAATATAGTATGGATCGCCAGCTTTGACATCGGCAAAAAAAATTTTAGTTTTTATGTCGAAGAAATCGACACAACAAAGTTATTGGAACTCGTTGATATACCCAAGAAAGAAAGCCACAACAAGGACGGCAGCGCAACACTGGCGTTCGATAAAATATTGACGAATATTTATAAAAACGGCAAAAAAATTTTACTAGAAAACGTGGACCTCACGACGGGCTGCGACAAGCGTGTTTATTTAGACCCAGAGACGTACCACAACATGATAGATGTTCTTGACAACTACGCGGCGTATTGGGATAAATGTAGTATCTTTGTCATAGAAAAACAGATGAGTTTCCGGAAAAAATACAATACAATGGCTCTTAAACTAGGCCAGCATTGCTGGTCATATTTCGCGTTTAGATACGGTCGGTTTAAGCGTATCGAGGAGTTTCCTGCCTACCACAAGACACAAATCCTAGGCGCCCAAAAAACTAAAGTTGAGAAGCGCGGAAAAATCAAATACAAAACAATCGACAAACGAAAAAGGAAGAAATGGTGCGTTGCGAAAGCCGTGTCCATAATGAAAGAACGTGGAGACGCGGATGTGGTCTCTCTCATCGAGAACGCGAAAAAAAAGGACGACTTGAGCGATGTTATTTGCCAATTACAGGCCTTCAAATACATCGCGTTTGTCCGACAGGAATGATCTAAAAAAAGATTTTTATATTTTAATTTTAGACGCTTGACGGCGTTGAAAATAAAATTTTATTGGATCTCATTACGTCTTGAATATCTTTTTCTGAAGGACGTTCTTTCCTTTTTTTGAGTAGATAGTATATTGCGGCAATTCTTTTGTTCCTTTTATATTTAGATATAGGTGTTGTTGCTGCGTATTGGGCTGCATATTGGCGTTTTTGTTCGCGCCGGCGCTCGCGACGCCGGCGCTTCCGCATACGGAAGCCTTCTTTTTCAATATTGGCAAGCTGTTCCTGCCTCTTTTCCGCGGCAACCCAAGATAGAAAACGACGACTCGCTTCCCGTTTAAATGCCTTTTCAGCGGCTACCCGTTCAGCATCGAGTCGTGCGGCGGCTGCCCGTTCAGCGGCGAGTCGTGCGGCTGCCCGCCGTACTCGTACGGCGG
>JAERSJ010000115.1 GCA_016845825.1 Methanobacteriota archaeon | reverse complement strand
AATCCATCGAAATATAAGGGGGAAAGAGGTAATATACAATATAGAAGCTCTTGGGAGCTCAAGATGATGAGATATCTTGATATGACTGAAAATGTACTTGAATGGAGTTCTGAAGAGATTGTGATACCTTATTTGTCACCTTTGGATAAGAAATTTCATAGATATTTTACGGATTTCTATGCAAAGGTAAAGGAATCGTCTGGAGATATTAAAAAATATATAATAGAAGTAAAACCTAGATCACAGAGGATCAAACCAAAGAAATCAAAAAATAAAATCAAATATATAAAAGAGGTTAAGACTTACGCTGTAAATCAGGCTAAATGGGAAGCAGCAGAAATGTGGTGTAAAAAATATGGCTACATATTTAGAGTATTTGATGAAACTGATCTCGGTATAAAGTAATATAAATAATAGTATGGAATCATTATTCGATAAATTGCAAGCTGCAGCATATAAAAAGCAGATACCTGCTCAGACCAAAAAATCTAGGGAATGGTTTAGAGATCAATTGAAGGGCACTAAAATTAAAAGTGAAAGAGTATTAAATGACCCCCAGCTAGAATATAGAACTAGACCTGGACCGGGAAGAATGTATACTTATTTCTATGATCCTAAGCATAAAGCTACATTACCGTATTATGATCGCTTCCCTTTAATTGTAATGGTAGATAAAGCACCAAAGGGATTTTATGGGTTAAATTTACATTACCTCCCTGTACCTTTAAGAGCTAAATTTTTAGATCAATTGATGGGTATAACCAATAATAAGAAGTTTGATGAATCGACTAGATTTAAAGTCTCATATGATTTTCTTAAAAGCTCTTCAACTATGAGAATGTTTAAGCCATGCTTTAAACATTATTTGATTCATAAAGTAGAATCTGAGGTTAAAATGATACCATCAGATCTATGGGAGATAGTAACCTTTTTACCTACTGCAAGATTCAAAGGTGCTACGGCTAAACAAGTTCATGCAGATTCAAGGAAAATGATAGGTTAAATATGTCAATATTAACTAAAGGCTATTCAATAGGATCTCAAGTATATGGGGGAATTGAAACGCTCGGCAATTTATCTGATCAATTCTTCGGGAAAAAGGAAGAATTGGGAAGAAGAGGTAAATTAGACGATTTTATTTCAAATACTAGTATGGCGTTTGCCCGGCCGTCTCACTTCAGATTTAGGATTTATCCATCTGCTTCTATGGTGGGTGGCAGTGGTATTAATTGGTTTAATGGTATGTTTAGTTCTAAATCTTTGAGCGTTATTAATCTATTATGTGACTCGACAACCCTACCCGATGTGGCTACCGTACCGTTAACAGGATCAGGCGGAGCTGAGTTCCCATGGGATATAACTAAAGGTGTGGCTTATGCCACTCAATCTGCTTCATTCTATGTTGCTGAAGATATGTTTCAGAAAAAATTCTTTGACGATTGGTTGGAATTAACATATAATAAAAATGCGGGTCAGCCATATTATTATAATGATTATACTACGAACTTAGAGATTTTCCAGTTAAAAGGTACACTGGATGATAAACTATTAACCGGGGATAATGATTGGACTTATAAGGTTAAACTTTATAATGTTTATCCCAAATCTATAGCACCTATGACATTGGATTGGAGTAGCTCAAATGCAGTTCAAAAAATGTCTGTTACATTTCATTATACCCATTGGGATTCTGAGATAAATTCTAAATGATATTTGAGGAGATATTATGGCTTTACCTATATTAAATACACCTTCATATGAATTGACTTTACCGTCTAACGGAAAAAAAATTAAGTTCCGTTCTTTTTTAGTTAAAGAAGAAAAATTATTAATGATAGCCAATGAAACTGGAGAAGAGAAAGAACGAGTCCTAGCTATCAATCAAATTATTAATAATTGCACATTCGATAAACTTAATGCAAATAAAATGGCGTCATTTGACGTTGAATATCTATTCATAAAATTAAGAGCGAAATCCGTTGGTGAAAGTGTAGACCTTAAGATACTATGCCCAGACGATAAGGAAACCTACACAGAAGTTACTATTAACCTTGATGATATTAAATGCAAAAGACCAAAAAAGAATTCAAATATTATCAAACTAGAGGGTGATGTTGGGGTTATATTAAAATATCCTTCTATAGAAACGGTAGCTCATGATAACCTTGTTGATACAATTGTAGACCTTATAGATTCTGTATATGATGGAGATGCTATATTCAAAGGAGAGGATTTTAGTAGGGAAGAACTTTCCGAATTCGTTGAATCTATGTCACAAAAGCAGTTACAGCCAGTTGTCAATTTTTTTGAAAATATGCCCAAAGTAGGTATAAGTGTTGGGGTTACAAATCCCAAGACAGGGGTAAAATCTACTGTATTACTAGAAGGACTTGATACTTTTTTTTAATGGCTCTTTCTCACTCAAATCTAGGTTCATATCTTAAAACTAATTTTGCTATGATGCAACACCATAATTATAATTTAGCTGACATAGAGAATATGATACCATGGGAAAGAGATATATATGTTTCTATGTTAGTTGACTATATCAATACCGAAAATGAAAAACGCTCAAAAAGCACTTAACTTAAGGGTAAACCCATGGATATAAAAAGAATATTGGAA
>JAERSJ010000114.1 GCA_016845825.1 Methanobacteriota archaeon | reverse complement strand
GGATAAGTAAAAACTATATTTGTTTGTGCTGGAATAAATGCAGTTGTGCGTTTTGAAATAGTGATGGACGCTGTCCCTCTACCACCTATAATATAAGTTGAAGGTTGTATACCCAAGTCTTCGGATGTTTTATATTCCCCTTTAATTTTAATATGGTCATAATCGTCTTTACCTATATTTAGGTAGTGTGTTTTTTGATTATTTAACGAAGAATAAACCTTGTAATAATCAGATATGTTAGTTATTATACTTTGAGAATTGTTAATTAATAATGAACCGGTTGAATTATCTGAGGTTAAACCGGTTCCTGCGATAGATGTAAGGAATGTTGATATTTTTGGCATTCTAGAAGCATTTTCGTTATCACTTAGTAATAATATTTTATCATCTGGTAGAGATACATAACTATCAGTCACTCCTCCCGCATCATGTGTTGATAAATCAATTCTAACTTCAACGTCGCCACTCATATCCCCCCCACCAGTTAAACCAGGTCCTGTAGAAAGTTGACCAGTGGTATAATTTGATTCGTCAAAAGCTTTTAGTTGATCCGGATTGGTGCACTCACTTTCCATTAGAGCTCCTGCTGCTGCGACAGTTACATTATTTGTAACATCAGCACTAGAATCAATCCCATTGAGTTTTGTTTTATCTCCATCCACAAATGCCCCTTCTGAGGGGGGTTGTTGAGCACTATCGGCTAATGCCCCTTGCGCTGCTGTCGCGTAAGTTGATGAAGTAAATGCTTTTAGTTGTACCAAGTTTCCGCCGGCAGCGGTTACATCACTCTCCATAAGTGCTCCTGCGGCGGTAACATTTGCTGTATCTGTGACATCGGCATTATCCTCAATCCCATCTAGTCTGGTTTTATCCCCATCTACAAATGCCCCCTCACTTGGTTTGGATTGTAGAGTTGATATTGTTACACCCTTGATACCTATAAGATCAGTTATTTCAGACACCATCAGTGCTCCTGCGGCGGTAACATTTGCTGTATCTGTGACATCGGCATTGGTCTCAATCCCATCGAGTCTGGTTTTATCCCCATCTACAAATGCCCCTTCTGATGGTTTGGGTTGTAGTGTAGGTATATTTGTAGCATGGATAGTTCCCGCATTCATTACTGTCCAGTCAATAATTCCATTACCTGTGGGGATTGTAGGTGTATTTTTAATATATGAAGCAGCATTGGAATTACTTTCTAACCAATCACTTTGAACATTTACTTCAGCCTGGGGAGAAATACCATTCAATTTTGTTTTATCTCCTGAACTCATAAGACCATCTGCTCCAGTGGTCGCAGTGGAGTAGTCGCCGGCAATTGTAATCGTCCCATCTCCATTGGTTATACTTATATTACTTCCGGGTGGGGCAGAGAGTGTCGCTTTACTTAAAGTGTGAGCAGTATTTCCGATAAGAAGTTCACCTTCATCATAAGATGTTTGACCGGTTCCACCCTTCGCTACAGGGACCGTATCCGATAATGTTGAACCAGCGGCAGTTACCGTAATGTCTCCAGAACCATCAAATAAGACACCATTAATATTTCTAGCGGTCGCAAGTGCTGTTGCTGTAGCAGCATTTGTAGCATTTGTAGCATTTGTAGCATCAGTCACAGTTGTCCCTGCGATCACAGTAGATAAACTAGATCCATTAACAGTAATCGCGTCCGCTCCACTAATATCCAAACTGGATGCTTCGATTTGTCCCGCTTTCATATCCGCATAAGTAGACCCTAATTTTAATTCCATCTTTGGCCCTGATGCCAACCATTGCCATGTTAAGTCATCTCCATTTCCACCTTCCAATGTTATACCTGCTCCGTCTACCACGGCATTTGTAGTGTTATCACTATCTAAAGTAATATTATGGTCATCTAAGTTAATGGTTGTACTATTAACTGTTGTTTCTGTCCCGTTAACTTGTAAATTGCCAGTGATAACAATAGTATCTCCTGAATCAGTTCCGATAACAATATTTTCATCGGATGTTCCACCACTTGATTCAAGTGCTGCTAATCTTGTCAATAAATTTGCGTTTGATATATCATCAAAAGTTTTTCCATCAACATAAGACTTTACCGATTGCTGGGTTGGAACATGAGATGTTGAATTTGATGACATATTATTTTCATTTAATGTTGGTATATTTGTAAAATGGATTGTTCCCGCATTATTTGCTGTCCAGTCAATAATCCCATTTGGGGTGATTGTAGGTGTATTTTTAATATATGAAGCAGCATTGGAATTAGTTTCAAACCAATCTGCCTGAACATTTACTTCAGCCTGGGGAGCAATATTATTCAATTTTGTTTTATCTCCTGAACTCATAAGACCATCTGCTCCAGTGGTCGCAGTGGAGTAGTCGCCGGCAATTGTAATCGTCCCATCTCCATTGGTTATACTTATATTACTTCCGGGTGGGGCGGAGAGTGTCGCTTTACTTAAAGTGCCAGCAGTATTTCCGATAAGAAGTTCACCTTCACCATAAGATGTTTGACCGGTTCCACCTGTGGCAACAGAGAGTGTTGCTGAAAGACTCCCTGCCGAACCACTTGTATTTTGATTTAATATGGGGATATTAGTTGCATCAATCGTACTAGCACTGGAAGCGGTCCAATCAATAATCCCGTTTGTGGTGATTGTAGGTGTATTTTTAATAAATGAGTCAACACTTACATCAGTTTCAGCCCAATCTGCCTGAACATTTACTTTGGCACCAGGGTCAATACCATTTAATTTTGTTTTATCTCCATCCACAAATGCCCCCTCACTTGGTTTGGGTTGTAGGTCTGATATTGTCACACCTTTGACACCGGCAAGATCAGTTAGTTCGGAGTCCATTAGAGCTCCAGCAGCCTGAACATTTGTTGCATCTGTAACATCCGCATTGGGTTCAATATTATTGAGTTTTGTTTTATCTCCATTTACAAAGGCACCTTCGGAGGGTGGTTGTTGAGCACTATCTGCTAAAGTCCCTTGTGATGCTGTAGCATAATTGGCATGTGAAAATGTCCTTACTTCTCCTAAGTTTGTAATTTCATCATTCATTAAAGCACCTGAAGAACGGACACTTGATGTATTTGTTACATTTGCACCGGTTTCAATACTATTTAATTTTGTTTTATCTCCATCCACAAATGCC
>JAERSJ010000113.1 GCA_016845825.1 Methanobacteriota archaeon | reverse complement strand
CCATTAGATTTAGCTGAAGAAATAATTGAAAAAACAGCTGATAATTTTTGCAGCATGCTCCAAGACATAAAGAAGGGAAGGAAAACCGAAATAAACGAAATCAACGGTATTTTATGTGAAATGGGTAAAAAGAAAAATATAAACGCAAAGCTAAATTTGGAATATTTAGAAAAGATTAAAACTTTAGTCGATACCTAAAGCCTGGTTAGTCTTTTTAACAGATTTCGAGGAATCCGATTCAATATTACACATCGCCCTTATTGCATCAATGTTTTCAGGTACAACATCCGACTCTTGATGTATAGCTTGGTAATAGTATAGCTTTTTACCAAACGAGTGAACTCCATCTTTCCAAACTGCTATCTGGTTCAAATCCCCTCTTGTATAAAGTGAGTCTCTAGCCCACTCCATAATTTCAGCAGTCCCTGGTAAATTACGAACTTTAGACTCGCCATTGGCGAGGAAACCTTCTATTAAATTAACTCTAGGAGTTGCATCCCATAACTCTAAGACTTTACTTACTTCAGGTTCTGACTCTAATTCAGCGATGATACAATGAACATGCATTATTGTTGTAGGAACCTTAACGGCCATGGTTTGAATATTCAAATTCGAAATAACCGTTTGAACATCAGGCCCATGATGGCTAGGAACATTCAAAACTGGCTCAATCGAATTGATAGGTCCCCTATCGCTATCTTTTGGATCACCACTTCTACGTACCATAACAGCTTGAACATTATCAATACCATATTCGTTCAATAAAGGATAAAGAGTACGGGAAAGCCCTGTAGTGTTACACGAAACAACACGAACATAATCCTTACCAATTGATTCTGAATAGTTTGTCAAAGAATTGAAACTAGCACCAATCGGAGCATGTTTTTCTCCGCCTTGCCATATCGCTTTTGTGCCTGCTTTCTTGTACATATCCATGTTATTCACACCAAGTTTTCCTGGAGTGCAATCAATGATTATGTCAGCAATTTCGACAAGATCTTCAGTAACTCCACTAACTTCTATACCATAGCTTTGGAAAAAGGGAATTTTACTCTTTGTTGAAGCAAATACGGGGTAATTGGCGTCGAGAGCTCCTTTCATTTCATAGGTAGGTTTTGTCTTAACAATACCAACAATTTCCATATCGTCTTGAAGAGTAACTGCCTCTGCTACCCTCTTACCTATTGTACCATAACCATTGATACCAACTTTAATCATAATTTCTTATTCAACAACACTATTTAACTACTTATCCTGCTCGTCAACCATTTTTCTAAGTTTTTCAATAGATAAAGATATTTTCTTTTCAGGAGGTTCATCCACATTACCTAAGCCATCTCCATCCATAGGTATTGGTTGTTCAGGAGGCTGAGAATCCTTTTCGAACACACTTTCAGGGAATTCTTTAGTCTCTTCTGTAATTTCAGATTCATCGTTATCGTTGTCATCTTCAACAATATCCTTAGAAATGGAATAACCACCGGCATCCTCAGTAACTTCTTCAATATTACCTTCTTCGATATCTTCCAAAAGCCTATCTTTCTTAACTTGAGAGGCCTCTTCTGCAATAGTATCTAAATCAATACCCTCATCATCTTCCTCCATCTCCATAACTTCATCTAGGTCTATTTCAACTTCTTCATTATACAAGAATTCAGGCATCTCTGGTGCAACTGCACCAGGAACTGCTATAGCCTCGTAAAATTCAAAAGCAGTTCTCTCAACTTCCTCAACAAATTTGTCTAAATCTTCTTCACCGATTTTAGAGTGAATTGCAGCCATTCTATCACAGATGAATGCAAAATAATTAGGAGCTACCTCAAAGGCTTTTTCAGTCCAAGTAAAGGGTATCCAAGCAATAACTTGCTTATTTCTAATATCTACTGATACTTTCAATTGAGGTCCGGGATATATTATACCACCACAAGGAACATCATAATTATTCATGTATGCTAATACTTTGTAAACATCTTCCTGACGAGGAGCTTGCTCTAAATCATACTTAGTTTCGAAATAAAAATTTATCCCTCGGTAATTCATGAATATCTCAGGTTTACCCGAACCTTGAGCAGGATTTGCTTTCTCTTCAGATTCTCCGAATAGAGAGCCCATTATCGAATCACTCCAACCGTGCCTGACTTGGCCTGGAGCATCATATTTCAATACTATATCTTTGTTTTTAGATCTAAATTCACGCAAAGATTTAGCATGAGCACTTAATTTCATTCCAGAGGCCATTTCACAAAGAATCCATAAAGCATAGATATCTGTCATTTTCTGGGTTTGTACTAAAACGGTTTCCTCATAGTATGATTTGTAATCATCTAAAAAGTCTCTCCAAAGAGGTGGCAATTCTCTGTATGATCTATTACGACTCCAAGTTTTTGCCTCGATCAAAGCTTCCCTGTTTATCAATCTCTGACTCTTACGTGTATTCTTGGCAATAGGGATTAATTCTGCAAGCTTACCATCGCCTAAAACTTGCTTATGCATCTTGCAAGCTAAATCTAACTTATCCAATTGAAGTTTAACATCATCTGATAACTGTTGCACTTTCTTACCATAAATTGCAGCCCATGCTTTCTTCTCCCTTTCCTTACGATCCATTTCGTCCCTAAAGAATATAGCCTCAATGAAAACTTCCATATGGAATTTAACCAGTAAGATATTGGTTGGAGTACTCCATTTCCTTTTGCGTATATCTGTAACATGAGCTGTGGCATATTCAGTGCCTTTCTGTGCTCTAGCCAAAGCTGTTTTTTGCCAACGAACTGCACCACGAATTTGAGACTTCATAGTCTTTCTTTCAACTTCAACTTTGTATGTGTAAGCACCCTTACGAATGTCGTTAGTAATTTTAAGTAACTTTCCAGAAAATTCTAGTAACTGCTCTATATTCAATAATATTTTCTCTTCTTCAATAGATGAAGTAGCACCTGGATACATTCCCTCCGGAGGCTCCTCAGCTCCAGAATTCTTTACTAAATCAGGTATGTGATTGTCTCGCAAATCTTTAAACTTCTCATAATCCAACATTTTAGGTGCTATGACAATTTCTAGCTTGTTAGAAACTGATTTACCACTTTCATCAAACAAACCAATAGTGTTTGTACCAATGTAGTCTGGAACCTCAAAAGCTTGAGAATGTGTTGTGTTTGATCTTATCTTAGGGAGACTATCCATCCTAGCTGTGCCCAGCCTTATGTGAACGTTTTCCAAAGGTCTGAAGGCATTTACATTCAACAATATACTTTCACCCTCTTGTAGGTGATCTGGGTGATCAGCAGGTAAATTCAGATCAATTGTTGCATCAGGAAGACTCATATCAACCGAAAACGCTCAGTCCTGGTGAATCAACCATTTTTTCTAATGTAACTGAAATGTCATGATTTTGGCCAAGAACTTCTTGTGCTTTTAGCATTAAACATTTCAGCTCATTTCTCTCAAGACCTTCTAATGCAGGCATAATATTAGATTTAATGACATCAGCTAATGCTCTGTCAAGATCATATTGACCTCTCGAGTTAAATACAGTTAACATCGAATCAATAATAACTGCAGGACCAATTTTCCTATAAGTTCTCACACCTCTAGCTACTTCATCATCCCTTGATTGAGGTAATTCTTGCTCTTCTAAGAAATTCATAAACTTGTTGAAAGCCTTGAACATTGTACCATCGTCATCATAAAAGTCAAACATTTCTTTTGCATACCAATCCACATCATCACTATCGTCTGGCCTGTCAGGAGCAATCCCTAATTTATTTAGTTTGTTAAACACAAAGACTGGCATACGCTTGTACTCATCGTCTCTGTCAGGCAAGCCGATCTCAACAAAAGCAAATCTTCTCATTAAAGCATGACCTACATTGAATAAGGTATTCTTATCCTGAGTATTCATTGTTCCAATAATTCTGAATTCAGGAGGCATCATAAAAGGCGCTCCACCAGTTTCCTTTGCAGTTAGGAGTGCTTGCTTATCTCTATACTCGAAGACTGTAAACAATTTACCAAACGCTTCATCAATATTAGCTCTATTAAACTCATCAATTACAAGATAATGAGGTTTACCATCTTCCTGCATGGTTTTTTCACAATTCTTTGCAGCGTCTGCAACATACCCATCTTTGAAGAAATAACCGCCGGAATCATCAGGTGAAATACCACCAATAACTTCAAAATTAGACCATTCCGCATTGGCGGTAACAATGGAATAATTAGGAATCATACTTCCATCTTTTGCTTCCTTAACGCCACAAATTTGACTTAATAATAAGTTAGCCAAAGCAGTTTTACCGGTTCCCGGATCTCCATAAAGCATGATATTTCTTCCAGATTTCAAATGAGTTACTGTTTGATTAATAGTATCTTCTGTAGTAGAATAGAACTTAGATAGTTCCTCATAATCTACATTATAATCAACTTTCATTGCTTTTCTAATCTTAGGAGTTTCTGCCAGTTCTTCTTTAAGCTCTTTTTCAATGTCACTGAGATCAACGCCGTAATTTTCATCCTCAGTAGGCTTGATATCAATAGTAGCCTCAGGAAATTCTGAAAGCAATCTATCCATTGCATCTTCTAAAGAAATATTTCCTGACTTAACAGACTCAGGTTCTGAATCTGGTTTATCTTCGGGCTTATCTTCATCAGGAACAAAATCTGAGTCGAAGGGATCCGAGACTGGGGGTTTAGAGAGTTGCATTTCTACCATTCTGTCTCTAAACTTCTCTGTACCATACTTAATTCCATACCAAACTGCACCAGCTGCAACTGCTAGTGGCAATCCAAACATTATCCATTCAGTAGTAGTTTCTGGAGATGAAACATCTGTACCTGAAAGAAGGGCAGGTGCTATCATTGTTGCAAATAGAGTACCTATACCTGAAACGAATAGTCCAAAGTAAGCTAATCCTTCCATACTCTGTTCAGATTTTCTTTTTCTGTAGAATAAATACATTCCAATGAAAGAAATTGAAACTGACAGTACGGTAAGTATAATGTCTCCCTGCTCAAAGTAGAAATTAGCACTGTTTCTTACTAAATTCCAAACTACAACTATGAATTGTAAAGACAACCCCATGAGGATCATGAAGAAGTATTTTGCTTCTTCCATGTCTTTCAATCTTACAGTTTGGAGAATATAACCTGCAATACCAAGTAAAAGGAATAAAATACCAGCCAACAATATCAACATCTCAATTGGTTGTAAATCAATGTAAGCGTACTGGACTTGACCTCCAACTTCCGTACATGCTTGTTCCAAGGAAGAATCAAATGACTTCAAAGAAGTATCACATGATAACCAAGGTCCTCTAACCCAATTATGGTGTAAAGCTGCAAAAACTAAAGAACCTGCTCCAATAAAGGAGTAAATAGTAGATAAAGGTGCCTCACTAATATCTTTACCAGTAACTGCATAGAGGAAAACAATATACGAAACTACAATGATAACAAGTCCAGCAGTAGCTCCTAACGTACTTTCAAAACCTTCTAACGGCTCTTGATTACGACCCATGAAGAGGTAAACAATTCCCAAAATTACTAACATCAAAAACAATGGAGCCATGATGTTACTGTCGCTAATTCTTCTAGCCTGAATCAATATACAAAGACCCATTAAAGCTGTAAGACCAAGAATTGTTTGGTATTCATGAGTCTTGACATTAAAATTACTAGTATCCCATTCAGAATTAAGGACTAAAGGACAGCCGTTAGGATTGCCTTTAGACGAAATTTCACCCCAACCTGGACAAGTTAAAGGCTCATTATAGGTTGTATAATTTCTTAAATCTTCATAGGTTACTCCCTCACCTACTGTAGATTCAGGATTAGGAACATCAGCTGTTGTGTAATACAAAACCAAACCAAGTAACGCAACAGCAAGCAAAAATTGTAATGCTGGGAGATAAAAACTAGATTTTGCTCTACCTGTAGAAATTGGTGGCGGAGAAGAAACAGGAGAAACTGTCTTAGTATTTTCCTCCTTAGTTACAGGAGTCTCAACATTAGAAGGGCCAACGTCTTTTGCACCTGCCAAATTGACACCGCAAATATTACAAAAAGGTGCTGTATCTTCAACCTCTACAGCGCAGACTGGGCACTTCTTCATGACTCTCATTTAACTGCGTAGATAAAAGACTTTTATTGGCAAACGTTCTTATTAGGGTTTCAAAATGGGAAAATAATGGTTACCGAATTATTAACTCTCCGAGACTTGAGAGTCCAAACTTTAAAGGAAAGAAAAGAAGGAAGACTAACAAAAATACCTAACAGCTTCTTTAACCAAATTAAAAATTTAGAGAATCAAATTCGAAATGTTATTGAGCAATCAAAAGATAACGTAAAGAGACTTGAAAAGAGCAATTCTGATATGCGAAAGCTAATGGATTTAAAGCTAGAATTACATAAATTAAGAGAAAGAAAATTAACAGATTTAGCAAGAGAAAAAGTTAATGGTCAAAACCCAAACTCGGAAAATGTGCATTCTAACGAAAGTGAATATTTAGAGTCTATTTGCTCAGTTATTGAGAAACACCGCGAGAACACTCTACTTAGTACCGATTTTGAATTCATACCTGAGAATAAACCACATTTAAAGAAAGAAAATTTAGTTGAAAATAATGACGAAGTTAAAATTGAAGAGAATGTTGAAAATCAAACTCAAATAGATATTAAGAAAAGCATTGGTGAACAAACAGACAACTCAGAATACTTATATGTGAAAGTGCTAGAAGATCTGCCTACATTCACAGGAATGGATGCTAAAAATTATACTCTTAAAACTGGAGACACAGAGTCAATTCCTAAGTACAATGCAAGAATGTTAAGTGATGCAGGAAAGGTAAAGCTAGTAACTGAGGTGAAGGTCTGACTTACGAAAAATTTGAAAATAACATAATTGTAACAGACAAGAAAGTAGCTGCCCAAATTTACAATAAAGGAAACACAGGAACACCACAGAGCGGAGGAAACTTACTACTTACTAGTTATGAGGCTCTGTATTCAAATGATAGGAAAGACATTGTACTGACTGATGAAGAAGTCGAAGAATTAAAAGGAGATAAACTTGTTTACTATACTTATCGTGATTTAAAAGAAAGAGGATTGGTAGTTAAATCCGACGAAAAAGGTCTAAGGCTATACGACCGAAATACGTCTACAAAATCTGCAGCTTCAGCTATAGTTTACAGTTATAATTTTCAGGATAATATCGATTTTAGTAAGGTAATAAAGGAGCTAAAGGCTGGTTTTGAAAGAAGAACTCAAATTGGAATTGTTGATAACGAGGGCGATGTAGTATATTAC
>JAERSJ010000112.1 GCA_016845825.1 Methanobacteriota archaeon | reverse complement strand
TTACTGTCTCTTAAATTTGTGATTTACCTAATAGTTGTATGTCATATCTTGATGATAAAATAACTACCGAGCAATTCATTAAAAATCGAGGAGCTGTAAAGACTCAGAAAATAGCTAGATCATCATTAAATCTATTTGATTTATTTACAAAAGCCACCTTTAATGGAAAAGAAGGGGAAAAGGTAGTACTAGATATCAAAAAAGAAATAGAGAAAGATGGAAATCATAATAGATTATTCATACTAACGAACAAATTCATTCAATGGCTACTAGAACCTCATGCAGATATCAAAGTTAAAACAAATAATCATGATGTTTCAATAGGAAAGCATACAGCTTCAAGTGTTAAAACAATCATTAGTCATATCCGAGCATACTATGAAGAGTTTGGCCAAATAGAATATCCTGAAAGAAAATATCGAAGAATGGTAAAAATGCCAAAGATAGTATCTGTAGAACCATATGCACTAACCAAAGAAGAAATCAAACAACTATGCGAAGTTTCTACAACTCATAGGAAAGTACTCTACATGATTTTGAAAGATACTGCCCTTAGAATCCAAGAGGCATTATTGATAAAAAAAGATGATTTTGACTTCAATTCCACGCCTGTTAGCCTCAATATACCACCAAATCACGATAAAACAAACAGCACAAATCAAACGAGATACATCACAAGTGAGACAAGGGAATTCTTAGAATTGTATCTCAAAAGTAGTGAGGTTAAGGAATATCTTTTCATTCCACGATTAGAACACCTACATCAACAAGTGCAAAACGAGGAAAGGATATTTGATATTGCAAGAAGGAAGTTAGGATTTACTAAACGGTATGAGCACAACAATCGACACAAAATAGTTATTCATTCACTTAGGGCTTTTTGTGGAACGGTGTTAGCAGATAAGTATGGAGAAGAGTTTGCACATGGTTACATTGGTCATTCAAAATATCTTGGTCAATACATCAGAAACAAAAAGAAATATCCTGAAATGTTTAAACGAATTGAAAATGAGTTTATGCTTTACAAAACAGTAGAGGTAATTGATGAAACAGAAAAAGTAATGGGATTACAACAAGATGTAAAACAATTACAATCTATAATGACACAGTTAATGGAACAGAAAGATATCTCAACACAGCTTCAATTAGAAATTCAAAAACTCAAAGAATAAAAAACTATGAGCATAGTTTCTACTATAAGACTCTATTTGCAAAAATTTTGAAAAAAGTAACGTGAGTATTATAGTTGTTTTTCTCTCTCTAAAACAATGTGCAATAAAGTAATGCAACATTTGGAAACAAATCACGCCACAAGAGTGTTAACAGAAAATGTTAGGGATTGTAAAAAATACTATGATCATAGTTTTGAAAGTGTACTGATAGAACGTGAGATTCTACCAATACAACATAATTTGCGCGAAGCTAATTACAAAAACTATACGTATAGTCAGTATTTAAGAAACGGGACATTACCCGTGAGAGAGAAATATTGAGCAAGTTAAGCAAGCTCCTGGAATTAACTGAAGCCTTGAGAAAATCAGATGGTATCATCAAAGATTTAGAATTCAAGGCTAAAGCAATCCAGAATCGTCTGAATATTGAGTAAAAGGCTACATCTTACGCCTGCAATGAGGAGTAAAATGACGGATATCATATTGGCTAGAGGCGATGCATATCGTTGCTTCTACTGCCACTATGAATTCAAGAATGTTGAGGAATGTTGGTTGGAACATCTTAACGATGATAGAACTGACAACAATCCAGATAATCTCGTGTTCACATGCCGTAAATGCAATTCCAAAAAGCAACATGATGAATCAATGAAAGTTCAAGCTCGGGAAAAACTACGTGTTAATCAATTGATGAACTATGTTAGGGATTGGAAAGAACTACAGAAGCTCCAAACTCATTCAACGGAACAAATTGATATCAATGAATCAAATTGTAATACTACGGTTCAATGGCTAGAGGAAAGACTACCATTAGGAACATCTAACACAGTATTACTCAAAGAAGCAGTTGATACAATTACGTTTGAATGCAAAGACAAAACGGGACACGGTTCACAACAATCAATTAGAAACTATATTGATTATTTGACCAGCTCAGCTCCTAAAGCTCCATTTGAGATATTCAAAGGCGAAGACGGCAAACGGTATATCCGTAGAAAGCAACATGACAACTAAGAGAAGTCCACGTAAGGAATGTCAATACATCATTGGGTATGATAATGGTCAAAAGTATTGTAAGTTCTGTAGATATTGGATAATGACTAATGAACTTCGTTGTAGTGAATGCTCTCACTTATTCCGTACCAGGTCACGATATAGAAGATGACATTTCTGTTAACACTCTCCCCTTTTTTTTCTCTAAAACAAATTACTTCCAGAACTAATCAATTATCAAGTAACTCTTTCCTTTCTTTATTGATAATTCTTGAATTATGAGCCTATTTGATAGACAATCTTATCTAATTCTAATATTTTCTAAAAATTATGGGCAATAACTTTGATGATTATGAAAGAGATTATCTGAAGCGATTAGGTCATTCTGAGGAAAAATTAGAAGAATTTGATTTTGTGATATTAGGATTAATGAGAAACGGAATTAGAAAATCCAATACAATTTACAAGAGATTAGATAAAGATGAAAAACTAGGAATGATGAAAATGTTTAATCATTTGAAAAAACTCATGGAATTAGGATATATCAAAAGTGAAACAGAAGGTGGTTGGGTTGAAAGAAACACCAACCCCACAGTTGTTTTAGAGAAAAAAGGGGAAGAGATTGTTGAAAAAAAGATACTAGAATTAGAAGAGAATTGGGCATTACTAATGAAACATTATGAAGCTAAAGAAAAAGAACCACTAAGAAATGAAATGTCTAACATAAAAGGAATGTTTCCAATGATGTTCATTATGGGAATTGCTCATGGAACTATAATGGCGCAAATGTTGCAAATGAATCACATGAACATGAATGATTATTTCATTAATGAACCAATTCAGATTGATTATCTAACTGATCCTAATGCAGAACAATACACA
>JAERSJ010000111.1 GCA_016845825.1 Methanobacteriota archaeon | reverse complement strand
TCCAGTTTGCAATAATTGTTGCATTTGTCTTTGTCATTTATATTTATATATATTTATATTTATTGTAAATATATTTATTCAATAACGAGAGACGTCAAAATTAACTGTCGTTCGTCTGTCTTGAGAATCATTCTCCGTTATTAGGTTGTGGTTTGACTGACAACTTATAGATAACGATCTATAAGCGAGACAACAAACATTGTCATTGTAAACGCGTGATTGTCTATTATAACAGTGATGTCAAGTTTTTTAATAAGCGATCGCAGTGACTCGCCGCCACATCTCCGATCCGCAATTATAGGCAATTGGGAAAATATTTATAAAAAAAGAGATTAATATTATTTATTTTCAAATTTTTACACCGCTTCATCATCACTTTCTTCGAAATCACTGTCTTGCATATTTTTTATCTGCCGGAATACATTTTTCATACATTTAGCTGATTTTTCGGAATCCGTACAAACTAGCTCTTCGCCGTCCAAAATCTTAATGCTTATGTTTTCATCGATTAAATGCTTTTTATCGTCATTATTCGTCTTGTTTATTTTACTCCGCACACTTGTTAGCGATTTATTCATTTTCTTAATGTATCGAGTCATTATCCACGATAATACTTCTGGTGCATTTTCTCGTATATCCAACATTTCAGATTTTCGCGCTCGTATGAATGATTGCGGAGCGCTAAATCTATTATGTCGACCGAAAGAAAGCAGCTCATCTATATCCATGGCGATTTTTGTGTATTTAAACGCCGCGGTTTGGTGTTTTGTTATTTTCTCGGAAATATTCATAAAACTTGAAATGCCTATCAAAGCGGCAACGAGAAGCGACAAGCCCCCATTAACATAATTCCACACTATGGAATAATGTTCTTGATTACTAGAAAAAATTGATGAAGATGTAATCCCCCCCAATATAACAACTGGAATACCCAACCGCTTGTGGTATTTAACGTAATACTGAGCGCAAAGCGAATGCATTATGGAATAGGTTTTCGAGCGTTCAGCCCATTTTTGTAGCAAATTTTCGTGATATCTGTTCCAAGAATCGTCGTTGTTCTTATTCATTTTAATTATTTATATATGAAAATAATTAAAATTTGCCGGAATTAAGTAGAAAAATATTTTCATTTAGCAGAGATCCAAATAGGAAATGATGAAATTACAACTCCGTTTTTATCTAACCCAATAGTCCATCTATAACCCATATCATTGCAGCACCGTAAATATGTGGATACTAAGTGTTTAGTATTATTCTCTGTATCCATACAAGGTATTACACATCTACACAACGGGCACGCTGTACTGTATTTTAACGATCGATTAATACATTTTCTGTGAAATTGGTGGTTACATCGAGTGGTAAATACGGTATTATCATCATTATGCAATAATTCATAACAAATAGGGCAGCATTCTTCATGCATTTTTATATTTTAAATGTTTCTTTATAAGCTTTTAACGTACTGAACAATTTCATTTATTTTCTTAAATCCATCATTTCTCAGGCTACCATTTGGGTAAAAAAAATCACAAGACAAACCAGAACAAAAGAGCTATAGCTAGGATCAGAACAACGGCAATTACAACTATACTCCAAGTGTAGTTGGTTTGGTACGATTTAGGTTTCTCATTGTCATCGTCTCCGCCATCGTCTCCGCCATCGTCTTCGCCATATCCGGATGGTGGATCCTCGTTATAAGTTTTGCGGAAGAACTTAGCGGCGTCGTTGCGAATTCTTTTATCGAAGTCCGAAGGGCTTTCGGCAGAGTTACGCCACGATGGGTCTTTTTCATTCATTGCCTTAGTCGGGTCATACGGTGAAAACGGTGGGTTTTTGGGGTACATCTTCATCAACCAATGTATATCCATAATGGATAGTCTTTTATTTGCTTTCATTTCTGTGTTATTTGTTGTTGCCCAAGCTGGAATAGCGTACACCATTATGGAATCAGGGTCATATACTGAACTATTGAAGCTATCTTTGTCATACTTCCTAAGTATATTAAGATTGGTTCTTAAGCAACTCCATTTTTGTGTGCAATAATAAGCTTGGTACACCTTTTCCTTATTCCACTGTATGCCCGCCCTCGGATTCTGGTGCTCGTGAATCATACCTAGAGCGTGACCAAATTCGTGCAGGACATCCTCAACTCTGAACCATGAAAGATTCATTGATGGGTAATCTCTCTTAGAATCTGTGCCTCGGCGAGAACTACAAGCGCCCGGTTTGAATGAAATCGTGATGTCTGCGTTGTTTGTCTTCTTAGCGTCGTGAATAAACTTGAAAGTTAAATTGGTTATAGGTTCGAATCGTTGTTTAACAATAAGCTGTATAGCTTTTGTGACTGTATGCTTATAATAGGCGTTCATATTGTATTTTTTCTGGTAACATGCTTTACATATTTTTTGATTTTCACAAGTTTCATTATAATGACACTCGTTCCTAATACTGTTCTCGATCTTTTCCCACTCTGAGTATTTTTGGTTTCCAACTAGCTTCTGCAGAGGATCAGCTTTTGGTTCGTCGGGATCGGGATGAACGGGTAACCTGTATCCAAATCCTAATTTACCGTTGCTGTCTACGAAGAAAGAAGAGTCCTCCGGGTAAGGTTTTACGAAACCCACTGTTATGGTGGAATTTTGAGGCCAAAGTGTATTCTTATCGAACGAAGCTTTTACAATTAAATTGCTGGGAAAGTCCTTTGCTGGGAATAATTCGGGCGTTTTCTCAAGACACATCATTTTCAGATTGGAGTTTTTAAAAGACTTGCACTGTGCTTCTAAGCACTTATTAACCTCGCACCTATCACCGCCGAAATTTTCGTCGCATCTGCACGATGGTTGTTTACTAAGTTTACAATTTGTTGCTCCGATCCCGCCGTCACACACACAAATGCCATGAGCACCACAATTTAGGTTATTCACACCGCATGGCTCATAAGGGAAAGTGATAATATCTGTACAACACTTTGACGTTGGTTTTGGTTCATCCTTAACATTTGACATTTTATTATATAATAAATACTTTTATACAACGTAAAAATTGAATTTTTTATTTAATCATAAATAAAAAATAAATGTCAATTAATCAATATATTTACAATGAACTACTGCAATTTATTTTAGAAACAATATCGTCGGAAGAGTATTTAAACGGAATACATATTCACAGGGCTAAACCTATTAACAACTGGAAAAATTTTAAAAAAAAAGTTGAAAAGCAAAGTGTTAAACCAGGTATATATCCTCGTTCATATGGACGCGGTTCGGTTCACTATTATGCCGTGCGGCATAATATGGTTCTAACAATCGCAAATGGGTATTCAAGTAGCGGGGGGATAAATAAAAAATACACCGCGCCTTTAAACGCGCAGCCGAACCATAGCCATGGCTTGTGTCAAACATTTGCATTGATGTACTATGTTGGTGAAGAAAAGCGTATTAAACAGGGTAAATATTTTGACAATGTTAATATTGGCCTTCTATTTTTACTGGATTTTATCAAATCAGACTATAAAAACAGAGAGAAATGTTGGTCGTCCAATTCATTGTTGAAAAATATAAAAAAACTATACAAAACAATATCAGACAGACAGCGCGTGAAAATGTATAATCTACTCGAAAATCAATATGGAGACATTTGTCTCAGTCATCTGATTGTTTTCGTTGTTTCCCGCCAGGTTAATCTTAGAGAGTGGTTCGATTACGATAAGCAGTGAACATCTAAGAAAAAAGTGAAATTATACATCGCCTTTTTAACAAAAAACAAACTTTACCCCACGAAATGAGCTCAATCAACAATAAAACCACTTTCGCGACATCGGACCAGCTAATTAAGCAAGTATTGCGTGATTATGACGTGACAATTCAAGAAAATTATGACACCAACAGGACGTGGGAAAGTGAACGTCGAACGTATGGCAATGCGATGGTTAACAAAATGGAATGCCGTGAAAATGTCGAATTCACCGTGCCGCCCGCGGTTAGACGGCTTCCCCCGGAGCCAGGAACCGCCGATGCCGCCGGGGGGGCTGCTGTGGCCGAGGATGCCGCCGGTTGTGGCGCTAGCGCCGTCGGGTGGTGGACCCAGTTTCCGGATGAGCTCTACAAAGCGTGGGGTTTATTGTTCCCCGGAAAGATAAGTAAAGATAAAAAAGAATAGAGCGGGTGAAGAAGACACAATATTATATTAGTTCCAATATAAATGTTAATCAGTTATTTCAGATAGATGGCGCAGGTTATTAATGATGGTGTCAACCATGACAATATTGTCGAAACATATTTTATCTATTTTCAAAGACAGATCGTCGTATTTCTCCTTAACAGATAAAATGTTTTTAATAAGTTCCTGTTTTGTCTCGTTTATCCTCGAAATTTCTTGCTCCAGTTTTGATATCTGATGTGACTTTTCTATATCCGTGTTCAGACTTTTATAATCAGAATTTTTATATTTACCTTCGATTTCCATTACCTTTTCGACGTTTGCTTTTTCTGCCTTGTTCATTCTCAATAAAAGTAATTCAAGGTCATATAAATATGTTTCGTACTTCTTTTTAAGCATGAGTGTATTATCGGATATTTCTGATACATTGGTATTATATTCTAGCATTGTTTGCAGGGTTTGAGCATGTTTTGATTGATTTTTATCCAATATTTTGTATATACTTTTACTCACTGTTTTAGCATCATTTAACACGGAGTCGAACTTAGCGTACAGAGATTCAAGGTCTATGCATATGAGTAACTTCCGATTATTATTTCCCTTCAAATATTGAGCATAAAAACACTCTAAACCATTATCGCGGCGAATGCAGCAGAAAAAATTTTTAAACGCGATGCATAATTTGTATTTAATGTTTTGCACGCAAAATTTAAACCTTCTCAGTTGACGAAACACATCTTTGATATCGTCCATGTCTTCTTTTTTTATGTTTTTTAATGTGACTGGGTATTTATACCCATCCTCTAGGTATGATGTCATGTTTAAATCATTCTTTCTATCCACGTCGACATTAATTTCTTCATATTGTTTTTCCAATTCGAAAATATCGGGTTCTATAGCGTATTCACCTGGTATGCTGCCGTCATTTGTAATATCTATATAACGCATTTTATATATATTAGCTATGTTAGAAACTTTAATTTCGTACTTACTGGGTATATAAACGATAAAAGTGTCTGCTGTTGATATATTCATAATCTCAATGTAAATACACATTTTATTTTCGGTAAAAATATTTTTTATCACAAACCCTTTACT
>JAERSJ010000110.1 GCA_016845825.1 Methanobacteriota archaeon | reverse complement strand
CTCAAAGCATATAACGATAATAAAGGCGCAATTAATACGTTTTTAAAGTCGAAGACTAATATAAAAGAAACATTAAACGAGGGCGCAGTTGACGACGATGAAACTACAACAATTTTAGGTCTTTCAATCATTGTCTTTATGATTCCTTTTATACTTAGTTTGTTTATTTATATATGGGCCGCCATAATCACAATTAGGTACTGGAACGTTATACCGTCATGGGCGCGAGTTATGGCGTTAATTGGTTTATTCTTTGGTATGCCTATTATAACTATATTAAGTGTATACATCGGGGAAAACGACAAGACAACTCGCAAAAAGTAACACTCGTCATTATATTTGATTTATTTTCTATTTTAATATAAAATAAAAGCCACAAGAACTACTAAAAGAATAACAAGAAAAAGAATGGCTATGGCTGATTTGAGGTTGATGGGGTTATCGAAGCCCGTTACAAGATGAGTAACAAGATGAAGCACATACACCATTTTACTACATGGACCAGTGTTGCAGTCTTCTTTTTCCTCGCGTTTGTTAGAGCATAAAAACTTAGTGGTGGGGGGTGCTTTCACGGTCCGTGAGCGTGTTTTGGTGCCTCCTCCGCATGATGCAGAGCAAGAACCCCACGGTCCCCATGGCCCTGTGTCACATTTTACGCACACCGCCGTATTGCAAGACTTACGGTCTGTTAACACTGGACACGCGTCACCACCACCACTGGCGGGTATTTTCACGGTCCGCGAGCGTGTTTTGGTGCCTCCTCCGCATAATACAGAGCAAGAACCCCACGGTCCCCACGGATTAATTACGCAGTTTTGTTTATCTTTGTTAACATAAAACAACTTCATTATATGTTTAACAAAATCGTCTTCGGACATCCCATCGCGTTTGGGGTAAGTTCTTCTCAGCCACCTAATGTCGGTCTCGGACAGTCTGCCGTTTTGCTTAGTCCCGCAGCAATTATTCTCAGTTAACGACGCGTCATAAGCATACAACATGATCGAGTCCGGATCAAAACTGGACCCGTTTGTTTGGTTTCTGCTGTATTTTTTGAAGATGTTTTGGTTGACAAGTTCCGGATCCCAATTATTAGGGGGGCCTCCGAAATATCTATAAACTGCTTCTGTATTCCACTTTATTTTATTACCTCGCGGGTTTTGGTGTTCATGAATCATCCCCATCGCATGTCCGAACTCGTGTATAACAGTGGGGACGCCAAACCAGCTAAAATTCATAGTGTAATCTGTGTTGTTTTGTATTAAGCAGTCAGTTCCTATGTAAGAAGAAGATCCTTCGTTTTCGGTGAACTTTATTTTTATCATAGCGTCGCGCGGGTTGTCGACAAACTGAATGTTCATGCTTACGAGCGGTTTAATACGCTTCTCTACTATTTCTTTTATCGCGTCTTGATACGTGTATCCCGAGCGCTGGAGGTTTTTGGTAATTACAGCCTGGAGAGGATCCATATTAGAAGGGTTCCCGCTTGGATTTGGGTCGAAACCTGGAGGGGGGGTATTTAAAAACCCAATTGTAATGGTATTGTCTTTGTTCCATAACTTACTTTTTATTAAACTAGCGAGAACATGATCACCTGCTCCCACTTGTATTATTTTCGGTGTGCATATTTTGATGTTCGACATTTTATAATAAAAAATATAAAAAATTGATTTTTTATCTGAAAATAGGAAAAAAAAATTGATCACGATCCTATTACAAAATGTATTCAGAAAACTATATTTACGATTCAGATAATGAATATTCGTTTGGTGAATGCACAGATGATGAACAAGAAGAAATAAAGCCGCGGCAGACACAAAAAAGGCAAAATGATATCACAGATCAACAAAAGTTACAAAATATACAAGACGCAAAAGTTATAGCGCCGTTTTTAACATGGAAAACCAAAGCAAAAGCACCTTCGCTATTGAACCCAACATCATTTTCAACCTCGGATTACGGGAAAATCTATCCCGTATTAGGAGCAAAAGACGCTCAAAAACGGAAAACAAAATTTAAACCCATAAACCGCAAAAATAGCCGGCGACTGTTGATCGATATCAACAAGTATGAACCACTACCACCACGACGACGGTATAATAAAAGAAGCAATCCACGTAAAACTAAATCTAAATTGTGTATGTCTGTTGTCAAGAAGTTTAAGTGTCGTTATGGCGACAAATGCAATTACGCGCATTCAGTAAGCGAATTGAAACCAAATTCATGTTATTTTGGTCACAAGTGTACAAACAAAAACTGCGATAAACTACACCCTGGTGAAGATTTTCAGAGTTTCTTGGTAAGAACTGGCATTGGAGAGATCGTTCAACGAACAATACACAAGACGAGGCGACAGTTTACACCCGCGATCACGGCAGTACGCGCCACGCCCGTGGCCAACATCGCACCAGACGACGGTGGTCGCTGGGGCGCCCGTATGGCGGATGTTCCTTTGCCGGCGTGGCAGCCTCGCGACATGGCCACCACCACGCCGGCGCTCGGACGGGGTGCCCCCCAGGTTGACCAGGCCGGGGGGGCACCCATCAACATTGAAGCTCCAGATGGCATATTTATTTCAGCGTTGGAATTAGCTCTTAGGCATAGCAAAAATGTGCATTTGAAGAATACTTCCCGTCGGAAGGAATCTGAAAAAAATTGATATTTATTTGAAAATTTACTTAAAAAAGACAGACACCAGTGCCCAGAAACAATGAACCCCTCATGCAATATATGCTGCGAAAAACATAATAAAACAACCAGAAAACAGATCGCATGCCCTTGTTGCAACTTTAACGTGTGCTCGAGTTGTTTTCGTAAATATTTAATGACAACAACAAAAGATAAAGCGGATTGTATGATGTGCCACAATGAATTATCCCTTGAATTCATTGCGGAAGTCACCCCTAAGATATTTTTCAATGACAAATATCGAATGAAAAGGGCGAACGATTTATTATCAAGAGAACGAAGCCTACTACCGGACACTCAGCATTTAGTGGAAGAAAAAAAAGAAAAAATAAGAAAAAATAAGAAAATACAGGAAAAAATGGACGAAATCATCGCTTTAAACATGAAGATAAACGACGTTTACAACGAAATTAATTCTATAAAATATTCAGAACCCAAGAAAACCATAACTAAAAAAAAATTTATAATGAGATGCATGGATGACGAATGTCGGGGGTTTCTTTCAAGCGCGTGGAAATGCGGAACGTGTGATAAGTACACATGTCCTAAGTGCCGCGTGGTCAAAGGAGAACGAAATGATGAAAATCACATTTGCAAAGAAGATGACATCGCGACAACTAATCTTTTGGTTTCCGAGACAAAACCGTGTCCTAACTGTGCGATACCTATTTTCAAAATAGACGGGTGTGATCAAATGTGGTGTGTTCAGTGCCGAACTCCATTTTCGTGGAATACTGGCCTTAAGGTTTCTGGCACTATCCACAACCCTCATTATTACAAGTGGCAAGAAGAAATGAACAATGGCGCAGCCCCTAGAGTTCCCGGTGATAATCGCCCTCACGGAGGGAACTGCGGTGAAATGCCATGGTTGGAAACTGTAGATGTTATGATAAAACGTGTAAAAAAAGAAGATGGGTATGAGTTCGAAAAATGGTCCGACTGTTACCGTATGATTGAGCATATTCGCCACGTTGTTCTACCTCATTACCCAGCGACAATAGATTTGCAAGATAATGCTGATTTGCGTGTTCGATTTTTGATGAATGAAATCAGTGAAAAAGAATGGTTAAAAAGGCTCCGAATCCGCCAAAAAAAATCTGAAAAAAACCGAGAAATATTTCAAATTCTTGAAATGTTTATAACTTCTCTTGCTGATTTATTTGTACTATTTGTACGAAGAGAAATAAAAAATATAGGCGCACAGGCGATAAATTTGCGTTATTACGTTAATAATAATCTCCAAAAAATAAGTAGCAATTACAATAATGCGGTTCCTATTATTAATGATGATTGGAGCGTGCAATTACCGGGGGAAAGGCGTAGGGCAAAACGCCGAAGGCGAAGGCGGTTTTCTTAGACTTTGAAATACCGAGTGAGCTGTTCGTAAAAAAAATTGATTTAAAAAAAATTAAAATATAAAGATTTGAGTAAGACAAATAGATAGGTAAACTGGTGTGGCGGAGTGGTCTAACGCGCTCGACTCAAGTTCGAGTTCTTTCGAGATCCCGGGTTCGAATCCCGGCGCCAGTATTTCCCCCAAGATTCAGAAACCTTGTCGTGGTTTGGGGGCTTACGTTCGGATCAGATATCCGGATACTAATATCTGAATAGCTCCCGTAGCTCAATTGGTAGAGCGTCGTGCTTATACGAAAAATATATTTTGGTGATTCACTTCACCTGAGGCACGCGAAGGTCGCGGGTTCGATCCCCGCCGGGAGCAAGGTCCGGAATGACTCTAAACTACCACTAAGCATGTGTGGCGGAGTGGTCTAACGCGCTCGACTTAAGCTCGAGTTCTTTCGAGATCCCGGGTTCGAATCCCGGCGCATGCACTTCCCCCAAGATTCAGAAACCTTGTCGTGGTTTGGGGGCTTAAGTTCGGATTAGCTATC
>JAERSJ010000109.1 GCA_016845825.1 Methanobacteriota archaeon | reverse complement strand
TAAAATTATTACACTAGATTTTTGGAAAGAGATTGAGAGAAAAGGAATCAATGGATTACTAATTCCTAGCACTATGATATTTATTATTTCCCTTGATTATGCTCAAGGACTTGATATTTATCTTTCACTAACGCTATTAATTTTGAGTTTAATATACCTAGGATATCCTCGACCCTTTGCACTTGGAAAGACGGGCATCTTACTTGATGGAAAAACTATTTTAAATGATAGAATTCTCAAAGCAAGCAAAACATCTAGAGGGACAATGATTTCTATTGAATGGTATGGATGGCTAATGGAGAAAGAATTGCCTGATTGTGAAGTTACGGACTCAATTGTAGAAAAATTTACTGACTAAGAGAATAGCCCTAGAACACATTCAAAGATACTGTACATCCCGGATATTGGTGCTAAATTCCCATTTTGCTTTATTCGATTTCCAGCAATTACATCTAAGTCTCTCAAGACATTCATTGCTGCGGGCGTATCTAGGTCATTAGCAAGAGCAGTTTCAAATCGTGATACTAAAGGTGCAAGTTCATCATCATCTCTCGGGTCTGTAGGGTCTACAACCATGCAATCAACGGCGTTAATTCCAAGTTTTTCAGCTTCCTGACAGGCCCTCAGTAAAGAATCTGGAGTGTAAGGCGTAAAAGCTCTGTAATGATGAGTTAAGAGGTAAAAACGTAGTGAGGCAGGAGGACATTCTTCAAAAATCTGACTAAGACTTACTCTCTCACTTCTTGACTTTGATAATTTGCCCTCTGCATCTTCCATTAATCCATTGTGCATCCAGAAATCGCAATAGTGTCCTAGTCCTATTTTCTCAGCTAAAATCATTTCAGTTTCATGATGGGGATAGATAAGATCAATACCTCCCCAGTGAATATCAATAGGTAAATCCAACTCTGAAGATGACATTATTGTACACTCCAGATGCCATCCTGGCCTTCCTGGAGGTAAACCATCAACCTCCCAAGAATTGCCTCCTTCCAGAGGAGGACCCCATAGTAGAGTATCATGAGGACTTTCTTTAGGTCCTGAGTCTACGTCAGAAGTACCTTCTGCCAAAGATTCCTCTAGATTGACTCTAAGTAATTTACCATGATCATCCTGGTTAATTCTAACAAATACTCCCTGGTCCGTTTGGTATGCTTCTCCAGATTCGAGTAACTTCTTAGTTTCCTCAGCAATCTTTCCTACAAACTCTGAGGCTCTAGTATATTTTGATGCATAAGTATTCGATAATAATGCCATACTATCTAAAAATTCCTTTTCATATTTTTGAGTAAAAGTAAACTCATCCACTCCTTCCCTCAACGCACCCTCGGCGGTTTCGTCTGAAACATCAGTAAAATTTTGAATATGAGTAACGTGATATCCCTTGTAGGTTAGCCATCTCTTTAAAATATCAAAAGAGACATAAGATTTTGCATGGCCAAGGTGCGTTTCTGAGTATACAGTAGGCCCACATATGTATAACCCTAATTTCTTGGAATCTTTTGAAAACTCTTCTTTGATTCCTGAAGCCGTATTGAAAAACCTCAACCTTTGTCACCTCCGCCTCTCGCACAAATATTGGATTCATCAGGCCAGTCCTCTCCATAAAACATAGACATGTAGTATGAATCTGCTGTATATCCAACGGAATCAAGTAGACTCGTGATACGGTGATTTGGTGCTGGAACAAAAATATCAACGGTAGATTTTGGCGGAATTGCAAATACCGATTTCTGAAGCATACCTCTCCAGTTCTTACATCCCGGCTCAACAACCCAGGGGCCGACTTCGTACCAGTTTTCATCTCCTTTAACAACTATAAATCCTTTCACTATTTGATTTTCATCTAGTGCTACAAAGGCACATTGCGGTAAATTTCCGATAAAGTCTTTGATAAGTTCGGATCTATCTCCCCCAAATTGTCTTTTATCCATTTCTAAAATATCATCTAAATATCCTTCTGCAGGAACAATATTATCATCCGAGTCAATAGCAAATGGTTGAAATTCCTTCAAATCTGCATCAAGCCTGAAAAGAGTTGACATGCCTTCTGGAATGAACCCTAATTTCTTGTAAAAAACAGTTGAATTCATATTTGAGTGAACTCTGACTGAATCACAAGTTTCAAGCCTTCTCTTGGCCTCAATTACTAATTTGCGACCTATTTCTTTTCCCCTGTAATTTTCTGAAACAATAACGTTTCCAATCATCCCTAGAGTACTAAAATCAAATGCTGTCGTTACACCTACTAATTTACCATCATCGTAAGCTCCAAGAGGTATACTCTTTTTGAAAAGTCGATTCCAATCACTTTTAGAGTTACCCCACTCTTCTGCATCAGTTAAAGATTTGGCAGCTTCTAAATCAGATTCCTGAATACTTCTTACCTCAACCATCTGAGTAACCCTCGTCACAGTCTTGCTGCCCAAAGGTCAAAAATTTCTTTTTCTTAACCTGAAGCTTAAGTCTACAACTGCCATATCCATAATCCTCGCCACCGTACCAATGTGGGCAATCTTTACACTTAAGCATTAGGTATTGATTTGGGCAATATTAATGAAGATATCTATTGAAGAAATTTTATAATGTAAGCCTCTTGTGTAATGTTACATGAATCAAGCTTATACAATGTCGATAGTTCTCATGCTGTGTCTGACTACTGTTAGTACAGGGTCTCTAGATGAACCTGCAGTTACTAAGATCAATGATTATCCAAAGGGCTTTGATGGTCATGAAAACGATACAATTGATCGAACTATTACATTCCCATTCGACATATTTTACGATGATTATTACGAAACCTCAGCTGAAGTGTACGCACAGCTATTAGAATTTGCAACACAATATCCTGATATTGTAGAACTATACACACTAACTGATATAATTCCAGCTGGACAAACCTGGCAAGGAAATGAGATTTACGGTGTTAAAATTTCAGATAATGTAGCTAACGAACCTGCATTCTATGATGATCCAGATGAAGAAACGTACTTCTTGGTTAGTAATCATCACTCAAGAGAATGGATGACTATTCCTACTGTAATGTATTTCATACACTATCTAACATATTTCTACGAAGAAGGTCCTATTGACAACGATGGTGATGGGCTAGTAAATGAAGATATGATTGATGGAGTTGATAACGACGGTGACGGTGAACAAGGCGGCAGAGTGGATGAGTTTGGACGGGCTCTGTTCGATGGAATAGATAATGATGGAGATGGCATCATTGACGAAGGAATAGACGAAGATCCTAGTGAAGCTCGTGTAACACATTTAGTAAACAACCGCGAAACATGGATTATTCCTCTTTTGAATCCTGACGGGTATAATTTTGACAGGGAAGATCCTGACAGATTTTGGCGTAAGAACATGCGTGATAATGATGGAAATGATAGATATGGGGACGAATGCGACGGTGTTGACATTAATCGAAATTATCCTATGGAATGGTCACACAACACTCAAGGTCAAGCTTTAATTGGAGATGATTTAGAACCTGAGTTCACAGTTGACGATGATAACCCATGCTCGGACGTATATCACGGTCCAAGAGATTTCTTTGATGATGATGGTGACTGCGATAGTGACCTGTGTGACACACCGATAAGTATTGGCGATCAAAATACGCAAACGGGTATTGACGAAGATCCTCCTGATGCACTTCATATAGACGATGACGGCGACGGAATGATTGATGAAGATCGCGAAGGTGGTTTCTCTGAACCCGAAACCCAAGTAATCGAATATTTAACTTGGAGACTTGATATCTATGATGATTACCCTCAAGATAAATATCTCGAAGATTATGAGAATGGATTTATCAGAGATAATTGGCCTGACATGTTTGTAACTGCACCAGATGGTGATTTCATTAGAAATTACAGAACGGAATCACACGATATGAAACACAATATTATGAATTCTGTTTCGTACCATTCGTGCTCAGCCCTTTACATCTGGCCATGGGGTTACAAAGACCAAGACCCTCCTCATGAGCTTTACATGGAAAATCAAGTTAAGCCATTAATGAATGTCACAGGCTATGGAAACTGGAAAGACCAAGGAGGTTACAAAGTTTCAGGAGATATTAATGATTATTTATACGGAATGCAAGGTTCTTTTTCGTATACTGTTGAGCTAAATGAATGCGGTAGCCAAGGAGGCTTAACAAGTGGCTTTCATGCTGACCCTTTACTAATTAGGCCAACTGCGAGGATGCATCTATTAACGAATATTTACTTCTTAGATGAATCTCAAAGAGCTAGGATAGGACAAATGATTACATCTGATACTGGAAACTTAGGTGTAGACTCAATAAATTCACCAGAGGACACTATGATGCCAAAGTTAACCATTCTATCTAATAAAGACGCTGAAGAGGTTGGATTTGGAACTGATTCAAATGTTGAATTTGATGAAGACAAAATATATTCCAACGATGATATTTCAGTAAAAGTAAATGTAGAAAATTCACAATATCTTTTGAAAGATTCATTAAAACTAATGTATCGTTATGATGGGATGCAAGAAGATACTTGGAATGAAATGACAATGAGTTGTATAACAAACTGTGACGCTAAAGATTTTTCTAACTATAACAGCAGCAGTGGGTTTGTTAACGTTAGAAATTCAATTTATGAAGCTAAAATACCTGAAACTGAAGAATCAATGAATGTTCAGTTTTATGCAGTTGGCCAAGATTCTAGATTAGCATATGCTTTCGGTGGAGGATTTGTCTTCACTGGATACGGCAACGCTGAACCAATAACTGTTTTCGTTGATGATATCATCGGATTTGGCAATCCCTATGTTGACTTTTTCGCTATGATCTTCATGATGGGGATACTCTATGGTGTTGTATGGGGTGGCTTGTACAAGGCTGTAGGAATTGCTACAGAAGCTGAAAAGAAAAAAGAAGGCAATACTAAAACTAACAAACGTTCAAGAAAAGCCAAAGGGAGCTAGAAATGGCTGATGGAAAAGAAAGTGAACAATTCTCTTCAAGGTTAGGTCTTATTTTAACTACAATTGGAGCTGCTGTAGGAACTGGTAATATATGGAGATTCCCAAGAGAGGCTGCAGCTAATGGCGGTGGCGCTTTCATGATTGGTTGGCTATTATTCCTATTTGCTTGGTCCATTCCTCTTCTAATTGCTGAATTTGCCATTGGAAAGAAAACAAGATTAGGAACTGTAGGAGCTATGAGGGACATGGCTGGACGTAATTTCACTTGGTTAGGAATTTGGATGCTTTGGGTTGGTACTGCTGTAGGATTCTACTATGCTGTAGTAATGGGCTGGACAATACGATATTTCTGGATAGCAATTTCCGGAGAAATGACTGCCGCTGATGATACGGCACAAACACAAGCATTATGGGAAAATTTTATTTCTTCACCCTTTGAAGTTATATTTTTCCAGTTAATTGCAGTGGGACTTTCTGCCTTTATTGTTTACAACGGAATTAGCGGTATAGAAAGAGCTAACAAAATTCTGATTCCATGTTTAATTTCTTTCCTTGTTGTCGCTATGATTTATCCATTCTTTCTAAATCCTTCAGGAGCTATAATTGGTCTTAAGTTTCTATTCATTCCTCAAACTGAATACTTATTCAAAAGCGAAACATGGATTAGAGCACTTATTCAGTCGGCCTGGTCTACTTCAGCAGGATTCGGTATGGCGATAACATATGCTGTTGCTATGAGGAAAAAAGAGGATATAGGTTTGAATGCTTTCTTGACAGGTTTAGGAAATAATTCAGTTTCATTAATTGCTGGAGTTGCAGTATTAAGTACTGTTTTTGCATTGTCAGATTCAACTGCTGAAGGATTAGAAGCTGTTGAATCTGGTTCATCTGGTTTAACTTTCATTCATTTAACTGCTTTATTCGCATCAATGGGAACTGCTGGATGGATCATTGGTAGTATTTTTTTCCTTGCAATGTCATTCGCAGCATTAACTTCCATGGTTTCTACGTTCCAAGCGTGTGTAGTTAATTTTGTTGACATGGGATGGGAGAGGAAAGAAGCTGTAAGATATATTGCCCTTGCTGTTGCGTTGGCTGGAATACCTTCTGCAGTAAGCTTAGAGTTCTTGGATAACCAAGACTTTGTTTGGGGAACAGGACTTATTGTATCTGGATTAATGGTTGCAGTTGTGGTTATGAGGTTTGGAGTAAGCGACTTTAGAAATAATTTAATAAACACAAAATATGCTGATTTACAAATTGGAAAATGGTGGGAATACATAATCAAATACGTTTTTCCTCTTGAATTCATTGCTGTGTTTGGATTTTTCATTTACGAAAAATTACAAGATCAAAGCAACTCACCAATAGAAGGAATGGGACTTGGATTATTCACTATCATAACAATGGTGCTTCAATGGGCTATAATTTTAGTAATATTCATATTCTTCCTCAACAACAAAGTTGCAGATTCTGTGAAAAAAGGACCTGTCTCAGACGGAAACTTTGATGATGATGTTTTAGAAGCTGAATCCGTTTGAATTTACTTAAGAAGTTTAGATTTGGCTGCTGAAAATTCAGCATCGCTAAGCATTCCTTTATCCTTAAGTTCGCCAAGTTTTCGTAATTTCTGCATGAGTATTTCTCTGCTGTCCTGAACTCCAGTTGTCTCTTTTAGATTACTACCCCAATCTTGTGATCTATCTGTTCTTTTCTGAAGTCTAGAACCGCACTTACCACATATCCTAAAATTTGCTGGCGATCTGGCTCCACATTTATTACATATTATATGAAAATCGTCAGACATGACTTCTTTCCGAGTATAAAGATTAGCTTTATCTTCCTCTCCTGGAGGAATTTCATTATGAAAAACTGCATCGCCTTCTTTCGAATTAGGAAACCAATCTCTCCTTACAATTGAAAAAGTATCTCCTTCAATCGTATGATAGAATACATCCATTCGAGTTATAACTGATTCTCTGGACTCAGATTTCACCTCAAAATTAAGTAATATTTCGGATTCAATTTTCAATTCATCGACTATTGTTTTTCCCCTCGATTCTAAATTATCAAATGAAATATTGATAGAACGGGCTGAACCGTTACCACTATTCCGTAAAGATATTTCCATCTCACACCAGGCACCCCTCAGTGATGGAGTCAATTGGGTAGCTGATATCTCAAGAAATGGAAACTTAAATTCAGCTGAAATATTAGGTACTTCATCTCTAGATTTGTCATTTGAAAATACCTGTTTATTTTCAGATTTAACTGAGGAGCCAGTCACTCTTTTCCGTTTGACCCTACGGATTTTACGTTTAGTTCCAAAATCTGTAAAAGAGACTTTATCGGCCACAATTCTGCATAGAATAGGGGAATTTATACTTGCCTACTTTTCTTCTTCTACTTCTTCATAATCTACATCGACAACATTATCATCTTCTTTTGAATCTGAATTGTCTCCCGAAGACTCATCTGTAGCTTCATTCTTAGCTTGCTCTTCAGCTGCTTGCTGATAAGCCATCTCAGCTACAGCCTGTGAAGCTTGTTGAAATTCTTCGAAAGCTTTTTGCATGGACTCTAAATCGTCTTCCTTCATTGCCTCTTTTAGTTTATCTTTGGACTCTTCAACCGAGGTCTTAGTCGTATCATCTACCTTATCTCCAAGATCTTTGATTGCCTTGTCTGTAGCATATATGAAAGATTCAGCTTGATTTCTAGTTTCAATTATCTCTCTAGCTTGCTTATCTTCATCTGCATATTGTTCAGCTTCTTTGACTTTTTGCTCAATTTCGTCATCACTTAAATTAGATTTAGAAGTTATTTCTATTTTTTGTTCGTTATCAGTACCAAGATCCTTCGCTGTAACGTTCATTACTCCGTTTCGATCGATATCAAAACTAACTTCGATTTGAGGTACTCCTCTAGCTGCAGGAGGTATTCCAACTAATTGAAACCTACCTAATGTATCATTATCTGCTGCCATTGTTCTTTCTCCCTGCAGAACATGAATTTCTACTCCTGGCTGATTGTCAGCAGCAGTTGAGAAAATCTTAGATTTATTTGTAGGAATTGTAGTGTTTCTATCGATTAAAGGAGTCATAACTGATCCTTCAGTTTCAATTCCTAATGTTAAAGGAGTCACATCTAGAAGAACTACATCCTTGATATCTCCTGCCAAAACTCCGGCTTGAATTGCTGCGCCCATTGCAACACACTGCATTGGGTCTACACCTCTCTCTGCTTTTCTTCCTACAAATTTTTCAAAAGCTTCCTGTACTGTTGGCATGCGTGTGGGACCTCCAACAAGAATGACCTTGTCGACATCCCCCGGCTTCATTTTTGCATCCTTAAATGCCTGTTTTATAGGCTTTTCACACCTAGAAATAACTGGACCAACTATGTCTTCTAATTTAGCTCTTGTAAAATCATGCTCAAGATGCTTAGGTCCACTAGAATCAGACCAAATATATGGTAAATTTATTGTTGATTTTAGAGTATTACTTAGTTCAATCTTTGCTTTCTCTGCAGCATCGTGCAAACGTTGACGCGCAGCTTGATCGTCTCTCAAATCAATACCATTCTCTTCCTTAAATAAATCTGCTAAGTAATCAACTAAAGCATCATCCATGTCAGTGCCTCCCAGATTGTTATCACCAGAAGTAGAGATTACATCAAAAACACCATTATCCATTTCCATAATAGTAACATCAAAAGTACCACCGCCAAGATCTAAAACAGCTACAGTATACTCTCCTTCCTTGTCCAAACCATAAGCTAATGCTGCTGCAGTTGGCTCATTAATAATTCTTTCTACTTTCAGACCTGCAATCTTTCCTGCATCTATCGTTGCCTGCCTTTGATTATCATTAAAGTACGCAGGTACTGTAATTACCGCTTTTTCAATATCAACGCCCAAATGAGCCTCAGAATCTGCTTTGATTTTTTGAAGAACCATTGCAGATATTTCTTCCGGAGAATACTTTTTCTTTTTGATGGTTACCCTATGTTTTGTTCCCATTTTACGCTTAATGTGCATTATTGTATTCTCGGGATTCAATACTGCTTGCCTTTTTGCAGGATCTCCTACAATTCTTTCACCATCTTTGGTAAATGCTACTACAGACGGAAACATCTTCCCTCCAAATGTCGAACCTTCTGCTGAAGGTATGATTACAGGCCTACCACCCTCTAGGTATGCAGCCTCAGAGTTTGTTGTACCTAAATCTATGCCAATTATAACTTCTTTTGCCATTTTTTTACTCACCTTTTTCTTCTTCTTGTTCTTTTTTTTCTTCTTTTTTGGATACTACTACCTTTGCAGGCCTTAGTAGCTCTCCTTCAAGTAAATATCCTGCTTGAATCACATCTACTATTGTATGTGGTTCAATGTCGTCTTTAACTACTGTTGTTAGAGCCTCATGTAAACGAAAATCGAAAGGTTCACCAACAGGATTAAATCTTTCAACTTTCATTGATTTTAAAAATGATTTTGTAAATTTTTGAATTCCACCAATTCCTTCAACTGCGCTAGCCAAATCAGGATAATCAGAGTTAGATGCCTTATCAATTAGTTCAACAACTTCAAGAAAGCTTGACACTGCTAAACCTTTACTTTTCAGATTTTGCTGCTCGCGATCTCTCTCAATTCTTTTCTTAAAATTATCCAAATCAGCCATTGAGCGTGCAAATTTATCTTTCACATCTTCTAATTCTATCTTCAGAGTCGATAGCTCATCAACGGGTTCATCATCTAGAACGAGAGGTTTCTCGTCGTTGATTGCACCTTCAGATTTTTCTCCTAATGTCATCAGTTATGAACCTAAGGTTGTTAACCTCTAATTCGAGTAAAAAGTCTTCTATATAAAATTTCTCGATTACTTCAAACCAAACTTCTTACGAGCATCTGCCACCCTTTTTCTATACTCTTTGGGAAGCTGGTACCTTGCTATTTGCTCTATTTCAGTCCAATTCTTTTGGAATTCTCTTTTGGAACTTGTAGAAATTATCTCTTCAAATCTATCCATGTAGTGCTTAGTTAACCAAAGATAGTATGCTGAAAAACCAAAAATGATCAAACCAAATATGAACACAAAAACATCGTAATCTCCGATCGCATCTAAAATTAAATCAGGAGATAATGAGGAAGTTGAATAAAATTCGCCCATCATTCCCACGTAAATCATGAATCCACTAATTATTGCAAACACTGAACTAACTGCTAGCATATGTTCTTGTAAAAATTTGTCTAAGTCTTTACGCCATTCACTTGCCATGATTCATTCTATTAATGTATCTGTATAAAGATTACGCAAACAATAAAACCCTAGTTTTATTCAAAGTTTGATGAAAATAGCAAACAGAATGAATCTTTTGGGAAGTGAAACTGCCTTTGCAGTTTCTGCAGAAGCTTCTAATCTGGCTGCAACGGGTAAGAAAATTTTCCCATTCCATTTAGGAGATATTAACCTATCAACTCCAAAAAGTGTTATCAAAGCTGCGAATAAGGCTATCGAAGAAGGTAAGACTGGATACTGTCCAGCTCCAGGAATTCCAGAATTAAGAGAAGCTTTGGCAAGGGATGTTGGTAATGCAAGAGGAATTACTTACGATATGGAAAATGTTTCTGTTCAACCAGGAGGTAAACCAAGCATAGGAAAATATATTGCTTCAATGATGGAAAAAGGTGATTCCGTACTATATCCTAATCCTGGCTATCCCATATATGAATCTCAAATTGAATTCTACAAAGGCGTTGCCATGCCATATGGATACATCAATACTTCTGAAGGACTAAAACTAGACTTTGATGCAATTGAAGAGGGAGTAGAAAATGGAGCGAAACATATTTTTTACAATAATTACAATAATCCTACAGGAGCGTCCTCCTCAAATGACGAAATTGAAAGACTTGCTAACTTAGTAATTGATAATGATATGTTTCTTATTTCGGATGATGCTTATTTTGATACTCTATATGATGGTGAACCAAAGTCCATAGCAAGTTATCCTGGAATGTACGAAAGAACTCTAACTATGTATACCTTTTCCAAAAAATTTGCAATGACTGGATGGAGATTAGGTGCATCTATAGGCCCAAAGAAAATTATCGAACAAATAAACAGATTAAATGTCAATATGGAGTCATGTACTACTCATTTTGTTCAGTATGCAGGTTTAGCTGGCCTTAATGCTCCAAACCAAGAAACTCAACAAATTTTGGATATTCTCAAAGAAAGAAGAGATACTCTTGTTAAAATTCTGAATGAAATAGAGGGTGTAGAAGTACATGTGCCTGAGGCGGGATTTTATGTTTTTCCAAAGGTTACAACTTTACTTGAGAATACCGGATTTGACAGCGTTGAAGAGTTTAGAAAAGTAGTGCTAAAAGAAACCGGAGTCAGTTTTTGTGGACGTCATCACTTTGGAAGGCCATTAGAAAATGAGAAAGATTATTACATAAGACTAGCATTTTCAGGAATAGGTATGAACGATTTAAAGGAGGGAATGAAGCTTTTCAAAAGATGGATATCTTCCAATACTAAATAATGAAAAAAGCAATGTTTGGAGCGGGATGCTTTTGGGGTGTTGAATATAATTTCTCTAAGCTGGATGGTGTAAATGAGGTATTATCAGGTTACAGTGGCGGAAAAACTCCTGACCCTACGTATGAGCAAGTATGTAATAATTCAACTGAACATGCGGAAGTAGTCTTGATTGAATATGACGAATCTGTAATAAGCTACGAAGAATTACTAAATTCATTTTGGGAGAAACATGATCCCACCACATTAAACCGACAAGGGCCAGATGTTGGATCTCAATATCGTTCAGCTATTTTTTACTTTGATAACGAGCAAAGAGATTTTGCTCAGAAGTCACTTGACAAACTCCAGCAGAAGTTAGAAAAGAAAATCGTCACTGAAATAACTGAAGCTGATACTTTTTGGAAAGCTGAAGAATATCATCAGAAATACTTTGAAAAGCATAACATAAGACATTAGATTAATTTTTGAATTACCCTGTAAACAAGAAAAAATATGAGATTATCAATGCAGGTATACCACTGTAAAGTGTAGCTATCACTGCCATTCTTGGCGTTAATGCTATTGCAGGAAACAGTGCATCTCCGTCATTAGAAATTGCATTCCCTATCAATGCAGCAAAAGGAATTATACCATTTAAGTATAATGTAGTGACTAGTACTTGAGGTCCACAACCAGGAATAAAGCCCACCAAAATTGCCAAAATGGGCAGAAATATCCAAGCAGCTTCAGCTAGTACTTCCAAATCTAAACCAAAGAAAGCATAAGCATATTCATAAGATAAAAATCCTGCAATAACCCAAACTGTAACAAAAGAAGTTTCCTCACTTGAACGAGTAAATGGATGATCATCGCTAGAAGAAACTGCATTAATCGGAGATAGAACCCAAACACTAATCGAGAGGAAAGCTCCCAAAAGGCCTAAAATGGTAACTAAAATTCCAAAATTATTTATGTCAACTTGTGCGAGTTGCAAAATTCCCAAAAACAACCCAGGCGCTGCAAAAGCCATGAATAATTTATCTCTAGTTCGAAGATTGCCTATTCCTATCTTCTCGAAATGCTTAATTTCTGAACTATACAATTCACCTCGATGAAACCGATCAACTGTCCACCCACTTATTACTGCAGCAAAAATTGAAATACTCATTAGCCTTAGATAAGTTGTTGGCTCTTTTGCCAATAGTAAGAAAGCTGCATCACCCATTGTAGCGATTAAAGCTGCAACCATCGCCCCTAAACGAATATTTCCCCTGGCAAATGCTGTGATTACTACTACTGCCCCTCCGCAACCGGGAAGAGCTCCTAGAAGACTGGCCATGGGCACCTGCCAAGTATCTCCTTTTTTCATCAGTATACCAATATCTATTTGATAAAAATGCTCAAGACTAAAAAATAGCAATAATGTAGCTGCTACAAACACAGTAACCTGAATATATGCATCAAAAAGAGAAGTGCGAGTAACCTCTCCTAAATCTCCTGGAAAAACTGAATAAACAAATAATATTATGAGAATACCAATCCGACGATGCCTTGCTTTCCATAAGTCAATCAGGTTTTCCCTCGAAAAATTCAATAGGAAGCTATCGGAATTTACCGAACTCAAATATCGACCTCGAAGGAAACATGAATTTGATTAGCTACTGAAAAAGCCAATCTTTTCTCATTATTCTTTATACTTATAACTACACTGTCTCCGAATTTATCTTTAGAAATTAGTGTAATTTTGCAACCCGGCAGAATCTCTTCTTTTCTGAGCCATGCAAGCATTTCAGAATTTCTGTCGGGAACTTGTGTAATTATCAGATTTTTACTGAAAGGAGCTCCTGTAAGAAGAAAATCATTATCTGATAAAATCTCTCCATTTATTCCAGGTATTGGATGCCCGTGAGGATCTCTCGTAGGGTTTCCAAGATAATTAGCAATAGCCTCTTCAAGTTCATCGGATAAAGCATGTTCTAAACGCTCAGCTTCGTCATGGAGTTGTTCACTGCCTAATTCAAGTGTCTGAGATAGGAAAGTCTCGAGTAAACGATGTCTGCGAACAACAGATAGAGCCTTAGATTCTCCCTCTTTAGTTAGTGAGGCACCTTTGTACAGGATGTGCTCGACGAGTCCTTTCTCGGTAAGACGCTTAATCATTTTAGTTGCTGAAGCTGGAGTTACATCCAAATGCTGCGCCAAGTCTAGCGTCGCTACATTATCTGGCCCTAATTGCCAAAGTGACTTGAGATAATTCTCAACAGCTATCGAATCCACAGCAATCATTAGATTAAGCTAATAAAAAGTTTAGCCTAGGCTAAATTAATCATTCCGGAGGGATTCCGAAGGTTGCTGATTCACTAATTTAACGCCATAATAAATCAATATAAAACTAACAATCTGAACTAATCCAAGCTCCTCACCAATCCAAAGCCAACTTGACAAAATTCCGAAGATAGGGACTACATTAATGAAACTAGCTGCTTTGTTTGCCCCTATAGTTTCAACACCCATAGCAAAAAAAACGTAACATAATGCAGTAGATAATACTCCTAAGTATGCTATCAAAACCCACTCCTCAATTTCCCAGAATCTATTCCAAGGTGACTCATTGATTACAAACGGAACAAACATCAAACATCCAATTAATGAGGTCCAAGATATAGTAGCCAAGGAACTCAAAGGATTTTCACGTATAACTAAAACATATCTTCTCATGGCAACTACATAAATTGCATATGCAAAAGCTCCGAACATTATGTACGCATTCCCAATTAATCTATCTGAAAAATTAATATCTACATTTGGTGATGCTAGAAAAATCAAAACAACTCCTGTAAAACTTAAGAAAATTCCAATCATTCCATTCCGTGTAAGGCTATGTGAAAGAATAAAAACTGATAATAGCGACACAGATACAGGATTAAAACCAATTATCAAGGATGCATCTGATGCTGCTGTCTTTTGCATTCCAAACATATATCCAAATTGATAGAGAAAAACTGAGGTAAACGCAAGCAATAGCAAATAACTATAGTCCCTTTTCAAAGGAACTACATTTCCTTCTTTAAACCATAACCATCCAAATAAAACAGGTATAGCAAACAAATATCTAAAAAACATAACTGAATAAGGATAATTTAGTAAATCTGTAGCAAGAATCCTTCCTACTGGCCATGCCAAGCCCCAAAAAAAAGCGACTAAGAACATTAGGATGTAAATGACTCTAGAATTGTAGGCTGGTGTCTGAGAACTCAAAAAAACTAATCTCCTTTGGTACCTAAGAAATACTCATTGATATGCGGATCATTAAGAATATCTCCAGCATCACCCGTATGGACTACTTTACCATTTGATAATATATATCCGCGATCGGATCTAGCTAAAGATAATCTAGCATTCTGTTCTACAATCAAAACTGTTATGCCTATCTCACGGAGTGCATCAATTCTTTCTATAATTTGCTGCTGATAAAGAGGACTCAAAGCTGCAGTAGGTTCATCTAATAACAAGAAGTCTGGTTTGTTTATCAATGCTCTACCTATAGCAAGCATCTGCCTTTCACCACCCGAAAGTGATGCTGCAAGATCATGTGTTCTATCTTGAAGATCTGGAAACATTTCCAAGGCATATCCTATTCTCTCATTTAGAACGCTGGTTGATAAAGAGTTACCACCCATTTGAAGATTTTCTTCTACAGATAAAGAGGGAAATACATTATCTACCTGAGGGACATACGCAATACCCCTAGTAGCTAGTATATCTGTTCGCCATCCTGAAACATCTTCACCCTTATGCTTGACAACTCCGCCATAATAAGTTGCTATCCCAAATATAATTTTAATCAATGTAGATTTGCCACATCCATTTGGACCAATGATGGTAACAAATTCACCTTCATCTACATAGATATCAATACCATGAATAATTTTGACAGAACCGTAACCTCCTTCGATGTTTTTAACATCAAGCCATCTCGCCACTAGTCATCCTCCTGGGCTAATTTTTCCCATTCCCAATCCTCAGAAGAACCCAAATACGCAGATATAACTTCTTTACTCCCCTTTACTTCATCCGGAGTGCCAATCATCAAAACTTCGCCCTCGTTCATAACTATAATTCGGTCAACACCTTGCCTTAAAATGAAATCCATATTATGCTCTATAATCAATACAGATATTCCGGTATCATCAACTAAATTTCTCAGATTTGCAAAAATTTTCATCGCCAATGGACCTGCAACTCCTGCAACTGGTTCATCTAAAAGCAATAACTTAGGTTCACCCATCATAGACCTACCAATATCTACAAGTTTACTTTGACCTCCAGACAATTCACTTGCAAGATTATTAGCCATATGTGGAATTTCTAGCTGCTCTAAAACTTCATAAGCCCTAGAAAGACGGTTAATCTCATTTTCGTTCTTCCTCCCTTCCCAAATAGATTTCCAAAGACTTGGCTTAAACTGATCCCTAGGAGGCACCAACAAATTTTCGATTACTGTCATTTCACGCCATAGCCTTGTGTGCTGAAATGTACGAGTCATTCCAATTTTCTGAATCTCATCAGGACGCAAATCTGAAATGTCGGTGTCAAAAAAGTTGACTTTACCTGAGGTCTGCTTCAAGGAACCACTTATGCAATTAAATGTTGTAGATTTACCACATCCATTTGGACCTATCAAACCAATAAATTCACCTTTATTAACTTCAAAAGATACATCTTTGACTGCAACTAGACCTCCAAAGGCTTTGTGCAACTTGTTCACTTTCAAAACATTACTCATCCTTACCAGCCTCCTCTTCATTTATCTGATTATAATCAGGAATTGCTGCAGAAGCCAGATTTTCAGAATCATTATGAACTAAGCGAGGCCGCTCAGGCCTGTAAGGAACTTCTGGAAGTAAACCTTTTGGATTATGCTTTAAAGATAGCATAATCAATAAACCAATTAACATTAGCTTAACATAAGTCATTTGAACTTTAATTCCACCTAACGCTTCTGGGAAAACTAAATCGATTGAACGCGCATCAAAAAGATAGTGACATACTAAAAATATAAATGAAAACCAGAATAGAGCCTCTGAAATATTATATCTTTTAAAGAAGAACGTTATACCTGATATAACAATGAAGTAAATAGCAACTTCCATCGGTGAAGTAATCATCCAAACAAACTTTTCATCGATTAAAGCAGCCTCTTCAGCTAAAGGAAGCGAAGAACTGCCTTGAGCTGCAACTAGAACATTAAAGAAAAATTCAGTTAAAGTGATAATCATAGCTCCAATGAACATCCCCCTAGTATTTCCTGCACCCCCAATGACGAAAGCTGCCCAAACTAGAAAAGTAGACTTTGCAGGAGACATGAAACTAGGCTGAAAACCAGTTAATTTCCAAGCCCAAAAAGCCCCTGCCAAGGCGGCAATGGCTCCACCTAGCGCAAGACTCCTTGCTTTATGTGTAAAAATATCATGGCCATGGTGCTGGGCAACTTCCTCATCTTCACGAATAGATCTAAGAATTCGACCCCAAGGTGAATTAAAAAGAATATTCAATATTTTCCAAACTGCTAATGCTGAAATTGCTGCAATAACTGAAAGAAGAAGCATGTAAGGTGCTGCACGACCTTCCATATCAAAATCTAAAAATGGAATTGATTCTATAAATTCTGAAACTTTTCTGGCTGGACTATCTGGCACTACCTCTGCATTAGATGAACAGGCTAATGGACTGTATTCAGTTCCTTGTGAAGAAACTGGAGTTTCGGAACCACAAAACCACCACTTTTGAAGCGGCAATGGATATCTTTGAATTCCTATAGCTGAAGCATTGCCTCCTGCCCTAAGCAGAGGTTCACCCATAAGTAGAATTCTAACTATTTCTCCCAATGAAATCGTAATGATTGCAAAATAATCTGTTCTTAATCTAGCTGTAGGATAAGCCAAAAACCAACCAAAAATTCCTCCAAAAATGACTGCTACTATTACTGCTGGAAATATGTTCCAATCATAACCAAAATTATCACTTGGAGCTGTTAAAATACCAACAATTATAGCTCCTATTGCAACGAAGAAAATAACTCCAAAATTAACCAATCCTGTCATTCCAGTGTGTATGTTTAGTGAAAAAGCTAATAGTAAAAATATTGAAAGTGTTATAAGGAAGTTAGAAACTTGCAATAGCTTAGTAAAATCTGTTACTGAAGGAAGCCAGTAAACAATGTATACCAAAATTAACAGTAAAACTATGAAAGTAAATCTTGAACCACTTTCAGATTCTCTACCGTTCTCTGCTCCTATTGACTCATAAATATCTGATGAAAACTGACGGCCACGCTCAGTTATTTTTGCAGTATATTGACTCAAATTATCATTGATTCTATCCACATAGGTGCTACTGAAAGAAATAAATGCAAACTTTCCTCTAATTGAATATATAAATTCTGATATTTGTTCCGTATATTTATCAACTAGATCTATGGCATTAGTCTTTGGCTTCTCAAGTAAATCTACATATTTATCTTTGAAAATCAAGTAAGATTCATATATCGCAAATAACCAAATGAAAAGTGGAACCCACGGCCATAATATGTCTCCAAAAAGGCCTAGTATTTCAATAACTGTTTGTTCTCTTTCAACTATTGATAACCAATCGTCATGCATATTCTCATTGAGACCTTCAGGAGGACTTATGGACTCTTTCCCTGCAAAAGAATTCTCGCGGATAAAAGAAAATGATTTGCCCAAAACAAATGAAATTAGAGTGAGAACTAACATCGAAATACCTCTAGAATTTCGTCCTTCGCTAATATGATGGGCGCCAGCCCAACCTAATAAAAAACCCAATACTGTTGAATTACTTTTATTTTGCACTTTTTTAGTAGTTGCTCGTTTTCTTATTCTTTCAATGTTCCATTCTTCGTATGCCTTACCTATGCCTTCAGGCATAATTAATAAAATTGCTATTATTATAGCATAGGGAGTAACACCTGCAAGAGCAAAATAATTAGTTCTTTCCAAAGGATTACCTATACCTGATAATACTGGCTCTGAAATAGCTCTAACAAATCCTATGATAAGAGATGCTACAATCGCACCTTGAACTGAACCTATTGTCCCTAGAACTATTACTGCAAAAGCAGGTAAAAGAAGGGTAAATGCTGTTTGAGGGCTGAATAGAACTGTTAAGCCAAAAACCGCACCCCCTAAACCGGATATCCCTGCTGATAAAAATGCACTAGTCATTTGAACTCGTTCTACGTTAATTCCACTACTAGCTGCCAATTCAGGGTTATCTGCTACAGCTCGCATTCTACGTCCCAAACGAGTATAGTTAAGGAGCAAAACTAGTAAAATTACACTAGTGAAAATAATTATAGGCAAAAAGGCATTGCTGTAAGCATAATTTGTTGTTGTTTGGTCAATAACTGGCCAATCCAAATTACCCAAATTCAATTTAGCTGTATAACTAGGTACCTCCCAACGCTGATCACTAGATAGCCAATCACTGTCTGGTACGAAACGCTTGGTATTGGAACCAAATCGTAGATATACTAATGAACGTAAAATCATAGCTACTCCCAATGAAGCTATCATCGTTACATCAGATGAAGATTTACTGTCTCTAAATCCTTTGAAAACTAAGCGATCAATAATTACGCCAGCTATACCTGTAAGAATAAAAGCACCAAATACAACATAAGCAAACAAGGTCCAAACCAGAGTACCATCCGTTGGAGCTTCACTTATTGGAAACAACCAATCTGTCCACATAAATGCTATTCCGACGTACATTCCTAGCATGAAAAATTCACTTTGAGCAAAATTACCATACCTTTGAACGCTGTAAGTTAATGTACAACCTACTGCGATTGCAAGATATGTAGATGACCAAGTTAACGTTGAAATCCCTATTGTGCCAAAATTGAATGTTAGATTAGCAACTAATCCTTGTCCTAAAAGCAATACATGAAGACATAACAATACATGAATTATAAGTAGAAAAGGTGACAAACACATAGCTATTGTACGCCCCCTGGAAGGCGGTACGTTTTCAAATAAAATCTTTACAAAGAAAAAACCAACGCAAATCATCTGAAAGGTTTGAAGCAACCACACGAAATCAGACGGTAAATTTCCAATTAAAATTAAATCTATAAAATTAAGAATACCTTTATTGTATATCAGCCCTAAATAAGAATCTATTAAAAAAACAAGGCCAAATATTAGTCTCTGCACTATTATGGAAAGAGAGTTCCAAAAAATGATTAAGTCAGCTTTTACCATATTAAACATTGATACAAATTCCTAAACAAAAGCCGACTTAAAAAAATTAAATCACTTTAGGAACATGTATGACACCACAGTAGGCTTAGAAGCCTACTGCAGCGCTCTTACGTTTTCCAAACTAAGTTTGGATTTTCTCTATGCTGACTCGACTCCGTTCTCTGCGGTCCAGAACTTACTGCAAGTGTATGTTCCTGCTGTATCGTCTCCACCGTAGGTACAGTAATCGTATCCGTTACCACCAATATCTCCGTTAGGAAGGAAATTGATTATACCGGAAGCGCCTTCATAATTTGTTCCAACAGATTCGATACCTGCGACTATTGTTCCATCAGTCATAGCTGCTTTTCCAATAATCATGGTTGCGTCGTAAGCGGTCAAAACATATGTTTTGATACTGCCTACAGATGATGCATTACCATCGTATCTAGCTTCGAAATCTCCATATGATGTACCTGCACGTGGTGCTGATACTGTGAAGTTAACTGCTGTAGCATTGCTGTTCAATTTCTCGAAAAGTCCAATACCTGCTGGTCCGTCACCACCGAATACATGTCCGGTGAAGTTTGCATCAGCTAATGCTTCCAAAATTCCTGCTGCATCTGTGATGTAGGAGGAAAGATAGACTGCATTACAATCTGAAGCATCAGTTATGTTTGAAGCCATTGTTGTGAAATCTGTGGTTGTTTCTTCATATCCTTGCATTCCTGCAGAACATAGCTTACCATCTTGTTCCCAAGCTGCCTTGATAGAATCTGCTAAACCTGATCCATAGTCATTAGTCATGTGTAGGATAGCTAAACTTTCGTTAGTTACTCCTGCATCAGCCATCATAGCTGCTCCGGCTGGACCTTGTATAGCGTCGCTTGGAACGTTACGATAGAAATGCGGATATGCTACTTCATCACTTAGACCTGGGTTGGTACTAGCATAGGAAATCATTGGAATTCCTGCTGCTGCCAAAACTGCATTAGCAGACATTGAAGCACCTGAGCATGCTGCTCCGACTACTGCAACTACACCAGAATCAACTAATGTTTGTGCTGCAGGTCCTGCAACTTCTCCGCTGCATCCAGAGTCAAGCTCTACGAGCTCAAATGTTTCGTTTGGATACATTGCGCTTAGATCACTTATAGCTTGATCTGCACCCCATTTGAAACCTGGTGCGTCAGGCTCTAGCGGACCAGTAATTGGATTCAAAAATCCAATCTTGATCGTATTGTCGGTTGTCGTTTTGTCATCGTCATCCTCATCGACACAGCCAGTGAAAGCACCGACAACGAAGAGCATGGCAAAAACAAAAACTTGTAGTTTGTTTGTGTTCATGTCAAATTACACCTTCTCTTCTTAGGAAGATGAGTATTAAAAGCTAATTGATACTGCAATTGACGAAAAAAATAAGCTTATCTCATTCAAAACTATATGAAATACCTATTAATATCCACATGAATACTCATAAATTAGTAACTTATATAATTTAAGTTACAAAAAAAATATGCGCCCAATTCTATTAAAAACATTAAAAATATTAGCGTTACAGGGAGGAACTAGACACTCCGTACATATATCTTCAACTGAGCTAGCCAAGAAGTTAGAAATTAGTCAACAATCAGCTTCAAGGCACATAATAAATCTTGAAAAAAAAGGATATATTCAAAAAAAATATGCTCAGGGCGGACAAATTGTAAATATTAATGATAAAGGACTCGCAATTTTAAGAAAAGAATTCACAGAGTATGGCTTAATCTTTGGTACTGAAAGAAATATAGAGATGGTTGGAACCTTAGAAACTGGATTAGGAGAGGGAGGTTATTACATATCGAAGGAAGGATACATGAAACAATTTGATAAGAAATTGAAATGGAAACCATTCAAAGGGACATTCAATCTAAGGCTAAATGATGACGAAGTTCCAAAAATTGAAGCTATGAAAGCAGCCGAAGGAATTATAATTGAAGGGTTTGAAGAAGAAGGACGAACTTTTGGTAAAGCTTGGATCTTTAAATGTACATTGGAGACTGACAAAGGAGAAATTGTAAAAGATTGCGCAATTATTTCTCCGAAACGCACCCATTACAAAAGAGTGGTAGAAATTATATCACCGACATTTTTAAGGAAGGATTTAGGTGCTGAAGATGGTGCTAAGTTTAGAGTAAACGTCGATTTGGGTGATACTTAAATATACGGTGTGAGGGTAGAATTTACGCGCAATGACACCTTTTCATGATTATTTCGGAATAAGCTGGTACGTCTTTTTGCTAATATGGTCTGCTATTGCAATAGGTGCTCACGTTTACCAAGTTGGCTTTATTGTTAAACTAATTAGATTAGGAAGAGACGATGACAGATTCAATTCTTGGAATCAAAGAATGAAAGAATTCTTAACCGACTGGCTTGGTCAAAGAAAAGTTGTCGAAGATAAAGTTGCTGGATACGCCCATGCATTAATTTTCTGGGGCTTTTTAATGCTTGTAAGCGATGTAATTGATCTTGGGACTGGAGGATTATTCGCAGAGTTTTTGGGAATGATTTATCTTGAAAATATTTGGAATTTAGTAGTTGATATAGGCTACTTGATGGCTGGAGTAGGGCTGCTTGTTGCCCTATACCGAAGATTAATAATTAGGCCTGAAAAACTGAAAGACTCCAGTTTAGAAGGCGTTATGATTTTATTCGCCATTCTAGGAATTGTGATTACTGCTTTCATAGTAGAAGCTGGTTACATGCTCGGTGAAGAAAGTCACTACAATTATTGGGAACCAATAGGCGTATTATTCGCTAAATTAATGCAGGACATAGATACAAGTACTTTACAAACAATTGTTGACGTAAGCTATTGGTTACATATGATTTTAATCGGTGGATTTTTGATTGAAATTCCTCAAACTAAGCATTCACACTTAATTGGCACAATACCTAATGTGATGTTTCAAGATCATGAGAAAATGGGAACAATGCTTCCACTTCAAGTTGACGATGATGACTTAGCTGTCAAAACCGATGATTTAGATTTTGATAATCTTACTTTAGGCGTTAATAAATTTGAAGATTTTACGTGGAGACAATTATCCGATGGATGGGCTTGTACTGCCTGTGCGAGGTGCCAAGACGTTTGTCCAGCATACAATAGTGGTAAAGAATTAAATCCGATGCAAATTATAATGGATGTTAAAAATTATGGAAAGGAACATGGAAACTTGCTTTTAGCAGGAGAAGCACCTAGTGAAACAATAGTTGACAGATTTAGTCCTGAAGCAATCTGGGCATGTACTACATGTTATGCATGCGTAAATGCTTGCCCTGTACATATTGAACATGTACCTAAATTAACAGATACAAGACGTCACCTAGTGATGGAAGCTTCTGATTTCCCTGAAGAATTACAAAATCTATTTAACAATCTGGAAAGGAATTCAAATCCTTGGGGATTGGGCGCCCATACAAGAGCAGATTGGGCTGAAGGATTGGACTTGAAAATAGGTGAACCTGCAGAATACCTATTCTATGTTGGATGTGCGGGCTCATTTGATGAAAGAAACAAAAATGTTTCGAGAGCTACTGCAAAACTTCTGAAAGAAGCCGGTGTTGATTTCTCAATTATGGGCGAAATGGAAATGTGTAATGGTGATCCTGCCAGAAGAGCTGGTAATGAGTTCATGTTTCAGATGATGGCTGAAATGAACGTTGATAATATGAATTCACTGGGAACGTTGAAGGTTATTACTGCTTGTCCACATTGTTTCCATACAATTGGAAAAGAATATGAAAAATATGGCGGTAAATACGAAGTATATCATCACTCCCAAATACTTAATGAATTAAAACAAAAGGAGAAATTAAAAGTAAAAGACTATGGTGATAAAGTTACATTCCATGATCCATGTTATTTGGGGAGAATTGGCGGTGAAACTGAAGCACCAAGAGAGGCTATTGGTGGTAATCTTATTGAAATGGAAAGATCAAGAGAAAAATCATTCTGTTGTGGAGGCGGAGGTGCCCGTATCTGGATGGAAGAAGATGCCGATAAAAGAGTGAACGAAATAAGAGCAAAGGAAGCTGTAAATACCGGTGCGGACTGCGTAGCAGTAGGTTGTCCCTTCTGTATGACTATGATGAGTGACGGCCTGAAAACATTAGGCGAGGAACAAAGAACTGTGAAAGATATATCCGAGATAATGTTAGAAAATCTAGAGGAATAAAATGAACATAGCTGTATTAATCAAAATGGTACCTGATACCGAATCAAAACTAGAAGTAAATGATGGAGCACTTAATGACCAGAATTTCAAATACATGGTAAATCCATATGATGAATTTGCTGTTGAACAAGCTGTCCAATTTAAAGAAGCTGAGGGTGGAAAAGTTACTCTTTTGAGCTTGTTTTCTGAAAATAATAGTATCGACACTGACTTGAGAAAAATGCTAGCAATAGGTGCTGATGAAATTGTGGTTTTAAGACAAGAAGGATATAGAGGAGACAAACCACTAGCAAACGCCAAGACTTTGTCTGACGCAATAAAAGAATTAGACGTTGATTTGGTTTTATGCGGTATTCAAGGCATTGACTATTACCAATCTGCAACAGGCACTATGGTCGCACAAATGCTAGGAATTCCAAATATTTCTGGCGTCACTAACTTAGAGTATAATTCAGGTACTTTGAAAGCTAAGAGGCAAATTGAAGGAGGATTGCAAACAGTTGAAACTTCAACGCCTGCGTTAATTTCTTGCCAAAAGGATATGAATAAAGTTCGATTCCCTGCGTTAAAAGATATAATGATGTCAAAGAGGAAACCTTTTGAAAACAAAAAAGTTGATTCGATTGACAGTAATGATCCGATAACTTCAGAATCTAGTTTACCTCCTGCCAGAGATGGTGGAGAAATGATAGACGGAGAAAATGCTGAAGATAAAGTCAAAAAATTGATTGAAAAACTAAAAATGGAGGCTAAAGTAATATGAGCAATGTATTAGTTATCGGAGAAACTGATGGTTCGGAAATTAAAGGCATTTCGCAACAAGTCGCTTCAGTAGCTGCAGGCATGGGCGAAGTAACTGGTTTAGTTATAGGAAGCGGAATATCCGAAGCTGGAATGAAATTATCTGTGGCCAAAATTATAATGGCTGATGATACGAGCCTAGAAAATTATGACCCTGTAAAATATGCCTCTATCGCCAGCCATATAGTTAAAGAGCATAACATTGAAACAATACTTTTGGGCGCAACGTCAATGGGTAAAGATTTAGGGCCAAGACTGGCTGCAGAATTAAATTGCGGATATCTAGGTGATTGTTTAGAAGCTGGAAGCGAGGGTTTTGTAAGACCTAATTTTGCAGGCAAGGTACTTGCAAAATCAAATCCTACTGGAACAATTGTAGCAACAATTCGAAATAATGCCTATCCTGCAGGAGAAGCATGGTCTGGTAGCGTAGAAAACTATTCTGGCGAAATTGCCGAGTCTACACTAAAAACAACGGACATAGAAAATGTAGGCTCAGGAACTGTTGAATTGACCGAAGCTGCCATAGTTGTAAGTGGTGGAAGAGGACTCGAGAATGCAGAAAATTATGATTCAATGATAAGGCCACTAGCTGAAAGCATGGGGGCTGCGGCAGGAGCTAGCCGAGCTATTGTTGATGCTGGATGGGTACCTCATTCACACCAAGTAGGACAAACTGGAAAAACAGTTGCTCCCGAACTATACCTTGCAATTGGAATATCAGGTGCAATTCAACACTTGGGAGGGATGAGTGGATCAAAATGTATTGCTGCAATAAACAAAGATCCTGACGCCCCAATATTCAAAGTAGCTGATTATGGAATTGTAGGTGATTTGTTTGAGATATTACCTATATTGAAATCTAAATTTTAATTTTAGATACATAACATTATAAGGTACATTAGGGTTGGTAATAAGTGTCGAAAGAAGCTGAAGAAATAAAAAAATTACAACAAACTATTGATGAATTACAAAACGAACTTAAATTTCTACAAGAGACTGTTGGAGTATTAGTTGGAGCTATGATGGAAGAGGGTGAATCTGAAGATTTCTTTGGAAATGCCGAGGCTGGAAATCCATCATTCAGGCTTAATATGGGAATGTAAAAAATTACCTTAAACTCTAAATAGAAAGTGCTACGGTATATTTTCGTGCTCGCGTGGTGTAGCCTGGCCTATCATCTCAGCCTGTCGAGCTGAGGACTCGGGTTCAAATCCCGGCGCGGGCGCCATTGCTTTAGACCAAACGATTTAATGATGCCTACTTCTGTGGTCATGAGCTAATTATGCGCGGACAAAAGTATCAGGCACTGATTGTTGTTATTTTGTTACTTACTGCGCTACCATATTCTCCATTTTTATCTCGTGCAGCTAGCATAGAGAAAGACCCTTTGGCAGAGAAGGATATTGACGGGGATGGAATACCAGACCCTCCTATGAGAGATAGTGATG
>JAERSJ010000108.1 GCA_016845825.1 Methanobacteriota archaeon | reverse complement strand
TGTCCGCGATCCAATGTCCACGGCCGCCACTGTGCCACGGGTGACGCTGACGGAGACGCCGACACCCACACGAACCGCAACGCCAACGCCAACGCCAACGCCAACGCCTACGACGACAACCACGACTGATGAGGCGGCTACCACAACTACGACTGATGAGGCGGCTACCACAACCACAACTACTACGACCACGGGTACTACCGGTACCACGGGGACTACGACAACCACAACGACTACAACGACGGGTACTTCTGGTAGTTGATGTGCGTCACAGTAATAAAAAGGGCATCTCTGATGCCCTTTTTTAATGGCTCAAAACGAGTTAACATCTTATTTATGAATCGACTAGTACTGCCATGTTTATGTGTTTGTATTGCAGTGCCGTCAATGGCATCAGATTTTGGCACCACCGGACTAATCGATATCCCTACAGCTCGCATGTCCTCAGATGGCACGCTCACCACTACCGCCGCGATTCAATCTCGAACAAAATCTTATTCTATTACCTACCAAGTAACGCCATGGCTTGAGGGAACCTTCCGATACACGGGTTTTAATAGGGCTATTTTTAGTTATGATCGGAATTACGAGGCAAAAATTAGGCTTTGGGAAGAGCAGCGTTACCTTCCTCAGGTGGCGGTGGGAATAAGGGATTTGGTTGGAACAGGTCTTTGGGGTTCTGAGTATCTTGTTGCATCCAAAGAAGTAGGAAATTTTGATGTTACCCTAGGCATGGGTTGGGGTCGCTTGGCGGGTAAAGGTGATTTTGAAAATCCTATGACCTGGCTCTCAGATACTTTCTCTGTTCGCGAAAACGATTTTGGGCGGGGCGGTGAACTTTCGACTGATATGTGGTTTAGCGGGGAAAAGGTAGGCCTTTTTGGTGGAATTAGTTATGACGTGCCAGGACTGCCACTCACCGCAATGATGGAGTACAACCCCGATCAATATGATTTTAGCTCTCAAAGAGGGGGAGAAAGACCCAAAAGCCCTATTACCGCAGCAGTAAAGTGGGATGCTCTACCCGGAGTCTCACTCACGCTGTCACATCAACACAATGAAGAGTGGGGTATCGAGCTCTCAGCGGCCCTTGGCACCAAGTCATTGCCAGCAAAGCCGTCTAATCGAGTATTTCGCTCAAGTCTGGATTACCCCGTTGATGAGCTCCCTGCGGGAATCAACCCGCTTAGCTGGTACGACACTCTGTTGTTTGACGTTGAGCGCTCGGGGATTCTATTGTTAGAAGCCACCGTAGATGAAACCTCCCACAGCGCCACGATTGTCATGGGTAACTTAGCGTACCCTGTATGGGCAGATGCGGTTGCCACCATGGCTAATTTGGCAGACTTACACCTACCCACTACGGTAAATACCTTTAACATTGTCATTGAGGAAGAAGGGCATCGATTGCATTCCATAGTCATGCGTCGCCCATCACTGACTTATGGCCAAATTGGTCAATTAGTTGAGCGTGAAATTAGGGTGCAACCTGTTAAACCATTGAGTTTTGTTCAGCATAAAACGGATTTTGTGCAAAAAAAGGTATTCTTTGATGTAAACCTATCGAATCGTCTTCAGCTGTTTGACCCTGATGACCCGGCACGATACCAACTTTATACCAAAGTGGGGGTAAGTTTAGCCTTGCCAAAATCTTGGTTGCTAACTGGCGCCTATGGCTTTGATATTACAAATAATTTTGATGAGAGTAATCGGATTAATTCAGGCTCAGTATTGCCCCGAGTTCGCTCAGATATCGTTAAATACCTAACAGAGGGTGATACTGGGCTTGATTCACTTTACGTAGAAAAGCGTGGCACCACGTTCAATGATGTTCACTACCGAGTTTTTGGCGGTGTTCTGGAGTCAATGTTCAGCGGCTTCGGTGGTGAGGTTTTATACCAGCCATACCAGTCTCGTCTGGCCTATGGTGTCAGCGCCAACTGGGTGCAACAACGGGATTACGATAAAAGCTTCAAACACTTGGATTACAAAACGTCTACAGCCTTTGCCAGTATTTACTGGGCAACCCCTTTTTACAACTTTGACGTTGCGGTCCATGCGGGTAAATATTTAGCCAAAGATGTAGGAGCAACCTTAGAAGTCAGACGAACTTTTCACAATGGTTGGTCAGTGGGTTTGTGGGCAACAAAAACCGATGTCTCTGCCGAGGATTTTGGCGAAGGAAGCTTTGATAAGGGCATGTATTTTAGGATTCCGTTCAATGGCCTGCTTGGAACCAGTAGCAGAAGTAATTACAGTACACGACTTCGTCCTATTCAGCGTGATGGTGGTCAGCGTTTAGAAGATTTTAGTGCTAATATTTGGTGGGACACCCGAGGAGCGAGGTATGATGCCTTTAGTGAAATGACCGGGAGGTTAAGCCCATGAGAATACTCAGTATTTTGACGTGTCTGTTACTGTTTAGTGGTTGTAGCGTCCAATCCAGTCAACTGTCTGCAGTGATGGGTCTTTTTAAGACGCCAGCGGCGGATATATCTTTAAATAGCTGGTCAGTGAAATATGCAAATTATGAGGCTATAGTTTATCCTGTTACCATGCCTCAGGGCACCTTGTTTTCTAACAAAGCAGGTGACCAGGTTTTGTTTGACGGCTGGTCAGTGCGGCGGGTGAGTGGTTTGGGTCTGCGAGGACAAGAGTATCAAAACAGTGATATTGAGGACGAGCGGACTTTTACGCGAGGTAGCCGAACATTAGCCGTACATAATTGTGATAAATGGAAGCAAAAGCAGCAATCAGGGAAGAAACAATTTTCTCAGTACTGTGAAGATGTTAAAGCTTATAGCAACAGCATCCTCGTTGCTGAAGATGGGAGTATCCGCGTGATTCGACAAGTTGTTGATGATAGATATAACGCGCTGACACTAACCAAGCTAAATTAACACTATTGAAATTGAATTAAATAATACAAAGTGAGAAAAAGGACTATGAAACTTGTAAAAACCACAAATATTTGGCGCTCTGTTTTTGCCTTAGCCATCATGTTATGCGCCAGTGCAGGTTACTCTCAGGATCTTGCTCAAGCAAAACAGCTCTGCGGTAATCTCACTGCCGCAAATAAGGCGATGGCCCAACAGGCTGGCTATGATCTTGATGCACTCTGTGGTGAGGTAGCAGAGGCAGGAACTGATAAAGGAGTTATCCAACCTGAGCCAATGGTTCCGAGAAGCACAGCCTCTTCCACGGGTGGTGTAGCTACGGCAGTAGCACCCGTTGCCGTTGCTGGTGTTGAGGAGGCAGCCGAGGACCTGAAACCCTTTGGCTATGATCTTTTTGCTAATGCACCAACAACCTATGCCCCTGCCGCAAGTATACCTGTATCAGGAGATTATCTTTTAGGCCCAGGTGATACATTAGATATCCTCTTTTACGGTAAAACAAATAACACTTTCTCACTCGAGATCAATCGAGAGGGTTTTGTAGATTTTCCTGAATTGGGCCCCGTCGGTCTGGCAGGACTGACCTATGGAGAGGCCAAGGAGATGCTGCAGGCCAGAATTTCTGCGCAGATCATTGGCACCCAGGTCAGTATTAGCATGGGTTCTTTGAGATCAATGCAGATATTTGTTCTGGGTGAGGCATTCAAGCCGGGTGCTTACACGGTGTCTTCACTCTCGACCATCACTCATGCACTGGTGAGCAGTGGCGGTGTGAGCGATATTGGTTCACTGCGAAACATTCAGCTAAAGCGTCAGGGCAAGCTCATCGCGACATTGGACTTATATGATCTTTTGCTGGCTGGGGATACGAGTAACGACGTCCGCGTACAAGCCTCTGATGTCATCTATATACCTACTGTTGGTGATCTAGCGTCTATCGAAGGTGAGGTTTTGAGACCAGCAATCTACGAGTTGAAGGGTGGTGAGTCTGCTCAAGATCTGATTGATTTAGCTGGTGGTTTAGGCCCTAAGGCCTTCGCTGAAAGCGGAATGTTGGAAAGAATTAATGCAGATGGCTTTATGACCGCACTTGATATTGACTTGACTCAATCAGCAGACAAAGAGCTTCCCCTGCACGATGGTGACCATTTGACGGTTGGCGCCATAACTGATTATAAGAAAGATGTTGTATCTCTACTAGGCAATGTAAGGCACGAGGGTGACTTTGCGTGGCGTGAAGGCATGCGTATCTCTGATGTTATTTCCGAGAATGATCAGTTAAACCCTGATACAGATATGAGTATTGCTCTTGTGGTTCGAGAGTTCGCAAACAGCGTCGATATTAGAGTTCTTAGTTTTAATCCCAGTAATGTGCTCTCTGGCGCAAAAACCAACGACAACCTTGAATTAATGTCTCGTGACCTCATTGTCGTGCTGTCCGCCTACGGTGACCGAGTTGCAGAACTAGCTCCCTATGTCACCAAACTCAAGCGTCAAGTTGAATTGGGGCGCTTGCCAAAAGTAGTGACTGCAGAGGGCACAGTGCGCTTCCCAGGGGAATATCCACTCATTGAAGGAATGTCCATAGGAGATTTAATTGAGGTAGCGGGAGGCCTGATGGACTCTGCCTACTCACAGTCTGCAGAAATAGCGCGGATTGATATGTCAAACCCAACCCGTGCGGCCAGCGCGATTGTCTTGACCTCTCTGAATAGTGGATCTGTTATCCGATTGGAGCCATCTGATTATGTGGAGTTCCGAACTGTCCCAGGGTTTAGAGAAACTCAAACTATCTCCCTTGAGGGTGAATTTGTGTTTCCAGGGGTCTACGCCTTTGATAAGGGCGAGACACTTACCTCGGTTATTCAAAGGGCAGGGGGCTTTACTGATGAGGCTTTTTCAGGTGGATCAGTATTCTTAAGGGAATCTCTAAGAGAGCGTGAGCAGAAAGAGTTAGAGCGCCTAACAGAAACCCTTCAGGAAGAGCTGCAATCACAAAACCTAAGGGAAACCAACGCTGATATTGATATTGACCAAGAACAGGTGGCATTGCAAGAGAAGGCGCTTGAAGATCTTGGGTCTTTAGAGGCCATAGGGCGTTTGGTTATTCCCCTTGATGCCATTATGAGCTCTGCTGCTGAAGATATTCTCTTACGAGAAAACGATCGTTTAATGGTGCCTAAATTTAGCCAAGAGGTGACGGTCATAGGTGAGGTGCACAGGCCTATCTCTTATTTGTTTGATCCTGATCTTGATCAAGCAGACTATATAGATCAGAGTGGTGGACTCAAGATCAGTGCAGATGAGAAGGGTATTTATGTGGTAAAAGCCAATGGTCGAGTGATTAAGCCGACTCGTGGGCTTTTCAAATTTAGATCGGCCCAGGCAGTGATAGGCCCCGGTGACACGATTGTGGTGCCTCTTGATACTGATGATGAAAAAATCAGGCCCATGGCATTGCTGGCTGAGGCGTCGCAAATTATTTATCAGTTGTCTTTGGGTGCCGCGGCGATCAACACCTTTAAAAACAATTAAAATCTTTTTGAATCAACGGTAATTAATAGTTTAAGGAATAGGCTCTTGGAAAATAATACTCAAATCAGCGATCAGTACGATGATGAAATAGACCTGCGAGAACTATTTGCCGTTCTCTGGGCTGGTAAAATAAAGGTAATCCTTCTGACGGCGTTGTGTGCTATTGGTTCAGTTGTGTATGCTCTGTCAATACCTAATCAATATAAGGCTATTACTCTCTTGGCTCCAGCTCAATCTGACGATGGAGGTGGGCTTTCAGGAGCCGTAAGTCGACTTGGTGGTCTTGCGTCGATAGCTGGTCTTGGTCTGGGCGGTGATGGTGGTGGTAAGGCTCATACTGCTCAACAAATAATGACTTCATGGAGTTTTATTGAGGGTTTCATTGCTGACAATGACCTTGCTGTTGAGGTTTATGCGGCCGAAGGCTGGAGTAAAGGGTCAAATGAATTACAGATTAATCAAGAGGCTTACGATGCCGAAAATAACCAGTGGTTAATTGAGGATGACTCTGGTGTCGTGGGGCCTCCAAGCAGCTGGCAGTTGTTTGAGGCGTTCTCAAAGAGAATTACGGTTGCGGAGGATGAGCAGTACGGATTAGTGTCGGTTTCTGTAGAACACTATTCCCCTCAGATTGCCAAACAGTGGTTGGACTTATATATCTCGGCGATTAATAAGCACATGCAAGAGCGTCAGGTGGCCAAGGTTAGCAATAACATTGAATACCTTAAGGCCCAGATAGAAAAAACGTCTATCACCGAGATGCAAGAGGTGCTCTACACTATCATTGAAGAGCAAATTAAAAACAAAATGCTAGCCGAGGCGAGCCCTGACTATGCCTTTGTGGCAATAAGCCCTAGCATGATCCCAGAAAAAAAATCGCAGCCCAAACGTGCTTCTATATGTATATTTGGTACTTTACTCGGCGGTATGCTGTCGATTATGCTCGTGTTGGTAATGCATTATGGGCGACAGGTAATAGCTGTATTCAGATAGATCTTTATGGCTTCTTGCGTCTGCAAATCTAGGATGCTTGGTGGATTTATACTCGGCTTAACGCAATGTTTGATGGAGGATGTACTTCTATTAACATCGTAAAAATGCATGACTAAACCCCTTTTCGTGCTCACAGAGATGGATCTTGCTAAGCTCTCAGTGATGATGCTTCTTGCCGTGATATTCTTCGGTCTATCTGGCCTGATGATCATGATTTTTTTGCAGTGGATTACTCGACAAAGTTATGCTCATGACGCTGTTGATAAGCACGGTATTTCGCGCGTTTCTGCTTCCCGGCTTGGTGGTGCGGCAATATTTGCGAGCTGGTTAGGCCTGTCGGTTGCCGGCTATTTTAGTGACTACTTTGGTGATGCCTCTGGTGGGCCGGCCGGCCCTTACTGGGTTGATTGGATCGCCGTGGGGTGCTGTGCCTTCCTTGGGCTGGTAGAAGATCTGCACAACAATTACTTGAGTCCTCGGTTTCGGTTGTATGCAGAGTTTGGAATATTCGCCGTGACTATAGCGGTATGGCCCGCGTTAATTCCTGTTGATTTGGGTATTCCCGGTCTTCACGTCCTTATGGGGTTGCCAGTTATTGGCTGGCTACTGACGGTAATATTCTGTGTAGGATTTGTTAATTCGATCAATATGGCAGATGGCGCTAACGGGCTCATAGCGGGCGTAATGACCATCGCCTTCAGCCTTTTTTATGTGAGTACGGGTGAATTTGTTTATGCCGCCATGATGACCGCGTGTGCAGTGTTTACTATTTTCAACGTCATCTCAGGGCGACTCTTTTTAGGCGATGCCGGGGCCTATGGCCTTGGCGCCTCTCTGGCGATTTCAGGGTTGTATCTTTTTTACGATGATATTTTCTCTGCTGCTTTTTTGGCCTGTCTTTTCGCTTACCCTTGCATTGATTTTATCATGACCTTGGCACGCCGCTATGGGGCGGGCCGGTCAATCTTCTTGCCTGATAATGATCATTTGCACAATCGTATTCACTATCACTTCCAGCGTTGGCTACCATCAAAAACCTTGGCTAACTCTATGACTGGTGGCCTTGTGGTGGCCTCATCCTCTGGGTTAACTGCTGTGGGGTACATTTATCAGTGGTGGCCAGTGACTAGCGACCTCTGGGCTTGGCTTTTCCTATTCCAGTGTATTGGTTACTGGACCGTCTTTTATCTAACAGGTTTAGGCCGCGTGAACGTTCAATATGAGCTTAGGCTTTGATTATTTAGTTTGTTCGCTGGATAATAAGCTATAAAGAAGATATACTTCTATGCAGTTTCAAATAGCTCTCTGACAGGACTCAGATTGCCTTTAAATTGATAGGGATTTAAGCATTGAACTTATTCACTCTCTCCGGGCGCGAGCTCTCTAAGCTTGCGGTAATGTCTCTTTTGGCAACCGCGGCTTTTGGTGTTGGCGGTTTAATTATTATCTTGCTCATGCAGTGGATGACGTTGCAGAGTTATGCATCAGATGCTGTGGACAAGCATGGCATTGCAGAGGTGCAAGCCTCGCGCCTAGGCGGGGTGGCTCTGGTGCTGGGTGTCTTAATATCCTTGGCCCTTTTTATGTTCAATGCTGACACAGCGCCAGAGGTTTTTTCTCAGGTGCAGGGCAACTGGCCCATATGGTTAGGTGCGGCTGGATGCTTTGCCCTTGGTTTGATTGAAGACCTGCGCAATAACAGTTTATCCCCCAGATTTCGATTGATCAGCAAGGCCTTGGTGCTAGTGGTCGTTTTCTTATTAGCGCCACAACTGGTACCTAGCGGTATCGGATTGCCTGGTGTAGATTGGTTGCTGAGTATTCCTTTTGTTGCTTTCGTGGTTTGTCTTTTTTTCTCCGTAGGGTTTATCAATGCGGTGAACACGGTTGATGGTGCCAATGGTTTGGTGGTTGGTATTTTTGTCATTAATTGTTACATATTCACTGCAGAGATGGATGGAATCGCACTCCCCGCAGGCTTGTACGGGGCGAGTTTATTTCTAATCTTTAACGTGGTCTCAGGGCGTCTATTTCTGGGTGATGCTGGAGCCTATGGCATTGGTTCGGCCATGCTGCTCACTGGCTTGACCGCCTTTAGTGAGGGGGCGGTGTCCCTCTCATTCTTGGCAGTTCTGTTTTTCTACCCTTGCTTTGATTTCATTGTCAGTATCATTCGCAGGCGCCTTGATGGCCAACCCATGATGGCGCCAGATAATGATCACCTCCATAATCGTGTTCATGCATACTTTAAGTCCCTGTTTAAGTCTAAAAACATGGCAAATTCTGCCACGGGTTTATCAATAGCTTTAGGCAGTTCTGGGGTTGCGTTGGGAGGCTATGTCGGTGGTTTAATCCCAATCTCAAGCAATCTCTGGTTTTTTGTTTTTCTGGCTCAGTGTGGTCTCTATGGCTTGATCTTTATCAGTGCCGGAAAACCCTCAAATAATTCCCAATAAAAGCGTACCTAGTTAACATTCCGATACTTTATATTTGTAATATTATTCATTTATGATATGTTGTTCATAGAGTGAACATTCCAGAGTAAGCGATAATATAGTTCGTATATTGGTGCTTCAAACTTGTAATCTTATTCACTTATGCTATCTTGTTCATTATATGAACACGCGAAAGACCCGTGATGTGTGATGTTTTTCGTCATGTAGGGTTCTGTTGCCACAGGGTCCTGCGGTAGCCTGCCTGAAACTATAAACGACTCATCCTCCTTATTTATGTCAAACCAAGAGCTCGAATATCGCGCGCTCAAGATCCTTGAGCAGCAACCTGATCTTACTCAGCGCCAGCTAGCTAAGGAGCTGGGTATTAGCTTGGGTAAAACCCATTACCTGGTTAAGTCTCTAATTGATGTGGGCTGGGTTAAGCTGGATAACTTTCAAAAGTCCGATAATAAGTGGGGCTATGCCTACCTGCTCACGCCCATGGGTATCGCGGAGAAGGCCGCCATCACGGCTCGGTTCTTGGTGAGAAAGCAGAGGGAATATAACGAGCTACAGCAAGAAATCGCCCATTTACAGGAAGAGGTTCGTCAACAGCAAGAGATGAATAAGAAATGACAAAGTACGATATCTATGGCATTGGCGCGGCACTGGTGGACACGGAGGTTGAGGTGTCTGATGCTTTTCTGGCCAATGCAAGCATTGATAAGGGCGTCATGACATTGGTTGATGAGGCTCGACAGACTGAACTGCTAGGAGCTCTTTCAGCTGAGACTGGTTCCATGCTCCGCAAGTGTGGTGGCTCTGTCTGTAACTCGGTTGTAGGCGCCAGTAGTTTGGGCGCTCAAACTTTTTTTAGTGGCAAGGTGGCTGATGATACTGATGGTCAGCTTTATATTGATGACTTAAAAGAGGCAGGTGTCGACTTTCATTCTGCAGGCCAGGAGCCAGGCATTACCGGCAAGTGTCTGGTCATGGTGACCGATGATGCTGAGCGAACCATGAGCACCTTCTTAGGCGCGGGCGAGGACTTATCAGCACGTGAGATTGATCAGGCCGCGCTAGTAAATTCAGAGTGGTTCTATGTTGAGGGTTACTTGGTCACCGACGAGGCAAGAACAGCGGCCACAAAAGCTGCCGTTGAGCTAGCCAAGGCTAATGGTGTTAAGGTTGCAATCAGCCTGTCAGACCCCTTTGTGGTGTCAGTCTTTGGTGATGCCCTGAGGCAAGTGATAGGGGATGGGGTGGATCTGATCTTTTGTAATAAGGACGAGGCCATGGCCTTTACTGGTACCGAGACCTTAGACGCGGCCGCAGAGAGCCTTAAGCGGTACACAAAGACCTTCGCCATCACCGATGGCGCTAAGGGTGCCGTTACCTTTGATGGTAACTCTCTTAATCAGTCTGAGGGTGTTAAGGCAGAGGCCATTGATACCAATGGCGCGGGTGATATGTTTGCAGGTGCCTTCCTGTATGCCATCACCTCAGGTAGAAGTTATGGCTGGGCGGCTGACTTGGCCAATGACTGTGCCGCCAGGGTGGTTGCACAATTTGGGCCTCGACTTGAGGCGCAGGAATTCGATCTTATTAAGACAAAATTTGATATATAGTGCTGTTGATAATCAGTAGCATTCACTGTTTTGAATCTAAAGGGTAAGCCATGGTAGCTAAAATAAAAAAAGCAGTCATCCCTGTCGCGGGCCTTGGCACGCGCATGCTGCCTGCGACAAAGGCCATACCCAAGGAGTTGCTCCCCGTATTTGACCGCCCGATTATTGAGCATGTGGTCAAGGAGGCCATCGCGGGCGGTGTTACGGAGATTATTTTTGTGACACGAAGTGGCAAAGAGGCCATCGAGAACCACTTTGATGCGCACTACGAGCTTGAGCACCGTCTGGAGAGAAAGGGTAAGGAAACGATTCTGGGCACGGTGAAGAATGTTGTTCCTGAGGGTATTAAAATCTTCTCGGTTAGACAGAGTGATGCGTTGGGCCTGGGCCATGCGGTTCTTTGTGCCAAGCACCTTTTAAATAACGAGCCCTTCGCTGTCCTGTTGCCGGATGTGTTGGTCCTTGACCAAGAGTCAAGGGACAATAACTATAGTTTCGCCCAGCTGGTAAAGGCTTGGGATAAGACGGGCACAGGCCAGGTCATGGTCGAGCGTGTCCAGCCTGATGCCGTGGAGAGCTACGGCATTGCGGACCTGAACGGTGAGTTAGCCGAGCCCTTTAAAAGTCAGCCTGTTAATGGGCTCGTTGAGAAGCCCTCACTAAAGGATGCGCCATCCAACTTGGCGGTACTGGGTCGTTATGTATTGCCCTCTAGGGTGCTTGAGCTTCTTGAGAGTACGACTCCTGGTGTGGGTGGAGAGATTCAGCTGACCGATGCACTGGATGAGCTTCTTAAGCTTGAGGGTTTGAACGCCCTTGAGACGGATGCCGAGATCCATGACTGTGGAAACAAGCAGGGATTCTTGGGTGCAAACCTGGCGGTGGGTATGAGAGATGCTGAAACTAAATCAGTCATAAAGAAACTCTTTGAATCAAACGCCTGGTAGATAGTTGACCCTATGAACAGATTCTCATTGATACTGCTTGTTGGAATGCTTCTAATGCTTTGGGGTGTCAGCGGCGTGTCCAAGCTGTCTAAAAAAGCTATTACGTCTGGGTTCGATGTGCCTGTCGTGGGAAATTTTAACGCACCAAGTCGATTGACGCTGTAAGGGTTTATACAGATACGTGTTACAAGTAAGTTGTTACGACGGGGTGAGCCTAACGTAAATATTAAAAGTAACGATTGTCGGTTTGTTGATTGCAAAATTAATGGCTGAAAGCACGAAGTTCTTGTAAAATATAGGTTTTTCGAGATAGCTTTAGAGGCCTACCAATATCCCGAGTAAGAGTATGCTCAAAAACACTTGGTTATTGCTCTTTTGGCGCTCCTGACTTTTGGTTTAACAGGTCGTGGTGCAATCGTTAATATTTCTACCTTGCGGGCGGGAAGAGAGTTCGTTAGATCCCATGGAATAAGCTCTAAAAATGCCTCCCGTTTGGGTGCAAAGTGAGAGTAATAGCTGGGTTGCCATATTTGGAATGCAAGATATTGCGTATTTGATAACGCTGAGTCAGTTGAAAGTGACTTAGTCTGATTGGAGTGGGTAGCTGAGCTATTAGATATTGTCAATTTTACCCGTTTTAGTAATCTCTTTTAGATAAATTTGGAGTTAGCAATTATGATAATCGCGTCCTTATATCCTTGCCCTTTTGATGTTCAGGATAGACATGAATTTAATGCAAGTATTTTAAATGGCGAGCAAGTTTTTTCCTACGAGGAAGGAAAGGTCACCACAGTTAAGAATGACGGGACATCCAAATTTCCGGAGAGAACCCTAATGCTTGGTTTTAAGGAGCTAGGTATAACTCCCGATCAAGTAGAAAAATGGGTTTTTCCTACTCCAAAATCTCAAATTAAACTTAAGGATTATCATACATTCTTTAGTTGGTTTTTTAAGGCATATACCGGAACATTAGATGATTTTGAAAGGTGGTTTTATGAGCATGTTGAATTTGTTGATCATCAGTTGAGTCATGCCTCTTTGGCGGCTTACGGTTCAGGGTTTTCTGAATGCGCCTTTTTATGTATGGATGGAGGGGGAGATTTTGGAGATCCCCGTGGTTACGTATTTGGGGACTTTGTAAATAATAAATTTAATGTAAAATTTGAGGCGACAGGGGTGAATACTATTGCTAATTTTCATTCGCTGTTAACTGATTCCTTGGGTTTTTCGGGTGATGATAATGGTAAAACCTCCGGCCTTGCGTCTTACGGAGAAGTCCAGCCAGATTTAAAGAAAGAAATTTCAAAGCTGATTTCAATAACCAAGGAAGGTGGCGCAACATTTGATCGAAAGCGTTTTAGTCAAACTCAAGTTAATTTGGCTAAAATTCGTGCTGATTCCTATGACAGAACTAAAATATTTAGTCAATATCCAAGTGATACTAATATGCTGCGTTTTGGTATTGAATATCTACCACATGATATTGCTGCCACAGGGGAGCAAATTCTGCAGGAGTCTGTTCTTAAATTGGTTGAATTACTGCGAGAGGAGACTGAAAGCAAAAATATTGTGTTTAGTGGGGGATTGTTCCAAAACGTCGCATTAAATAAAGCGCTCTTAGATGCGGGTTTTGATAATGTTTACTTCCCTTCTGGGCCGTCGGATTCTGGACTTTCATTGGGGGCAGCCTTACACGTCAAGAATCGCTCTAACTGGAAGCCAGCGGAAGTGTTGTCAGCATTTATAGGTCCGTCTTTCTCGTCGACAGAAATTGAAGAGGTACTAGTTAGGCATAGACTGGTTTATACCTCATGTTCTGATATCACAAAAGTTGTCGCAAAAAAACTTAGTGAGGGCGCATCGGTTGGATGGTTTCAAGGGAAGGCAGAGTTTGGACCGCGTTCACTCGGTGCGCGATCTCTCGTGGCGGACCCAAGAGATATTAGATCTAAAGAAAAAATCAATCAGTTGCTGAAAAAACGTGATTGGTTCATGCCTTATGCTCCGTCCATACTGGAGGAAGAGTGCTCCAATTGGGTGGAGCAGGAACATTATTCCCCGTATATGCAAGTTGCATTTAATATGAAAAGCACAATGGTTGATAAAGTTCCTTCAGCTGTTCATGTTGATGGTACATCAAGAGTTCATTCGGTTAGAAAATCAGAGAATTCTCTGTATTGGGAATTGATTAACGAATTTAAGAAATTGACGGGTATCCCGGTGCTACTGAACACCAGCTTTAACAGGCATGGCATAGCAACTATTTCTACTCCGCGCCAAGCGGTAGAGCACCTGCTGGAAGGGTGTATGGATTATCTCGCTATTGGAGATTATCTAGTTGCATTTAAAGATAATCGACTGGTCGCGTCGCGTAGTGATGAAATTGAGCCAGAAGACTTGCTATTGAAGTTGGGCTCAATTAAACGACTGGAGGTTTTCAAGGCTCATGGCACTGACGACCAGATGGCCAGTTATCTGACTAAGTTATCCAGTTTGATTGGGGAGAGTGTAGAGTTCGCAGAAAGTCGAATGATTAGCTTTAATAATACAAAATTTGACATTGATTCTGCTCAAGAGGCAATTTCGAGTTCAGTTAGAGGCTGAACGCAGTGATGAGTTAGCTATGGTTTTTTATTTGAGGTGAAAGTATGTCAAAAGTAGTTTGTGGGATTAATGGGTTTGGTAGGTTTGGTTTACATCTTTTGAGTTATTATTTAAATTCATTAGAGAAAAGTGAATTTGAACTGAAATATATCAACGATGATATGTTGAGTATAGATCATGCTTTAGGGATTATTAAAAATGATCCTTACGTTGAGATACATAAAAATTTTTCAGTATCTAGTGATGGTGAATTCTTGGTATTTAATGACTCCATCAAAATTAAGTATACTAATGACCATAGTGATAATATTGAGTGGCTTGGCTCACCTGATATTTTCCTAGAGTGTTCAGGAAAATACACTGATGCGAATAATGCTCGGTCTTTAAAGAAAGGAAGAACTAAAAAGGTCTTGATTTCAGCTACTTCGATGAACGCTGACCAGATGTTGGTATATGGGTTTAATCACTTAGATTATAGCCCAGATAGTGATGTAATTTCTTATGGATCATGCACCGTCAATGCTTATGTGCAGTTGACAAGTCGCTTAGATAAACTGTTTGGAGTTTCTTCTTCTGATGTAAACGTAATCCATAATGTCCCAGAATATCAACTCCATAACGGATTTATCCAAACCCCAGGATTAGAAAAAGTTGCGATGAAACGAAAAGGATGCACTTTGTCGCAAGTAGCACCTAAATTACTGGAGTGTGTTACGGATGAAAATTTCAATGTCAACTATACGCTGATTCCCTACACTGGAGTATCTATAATCGATTATCGGTATACTCTAGAGTCCCCCTTGGATGAAGAGGTTTGGAGTATTTTGGAGAGTGAATGTGAGATCGGGGATCTGAAAGGGTTATATGCTGTGCAAAACTCTGACACAGGTCCCGCAGCGCACCAAAATTCTAGCTACTCTTCGATTATTATTAAAGAAAATAGTTTTATAAGAGGGAGCAATCTATATCTTCAGGCGTATTTTGATAATGAAAATTCAGTTAACAGATTCTTTGATTTAACTAATTTTATATCCCTCCGTATCAGTGGACAGGCATAGTAGTTTATGCTGAAAAATGGTGGAATAGAAGTGTCGTTACCTAATTGTCGAGCGTGTAAATCGAGTTCGATTGAAGTCTGTAGTGCTCGTTATAAATTTCCTCTCTATATTTGGCCATTACCAGAAATGAAACGGACGATATTAAAAGATATCCACGTATACATTTGCAGTGACTGTGGCTACATGCAATTACAGAATATGGATGACGAGACAATATCAGAAATTTACCGGGATGAAGCATTTAATGTAGAGAATCGTCAGGAGAAATATGAGCGATTAACGTTGTTAACTGCTGATGACAAACAAAAGTTTGAGAAAACCAAAGCTCTCGAGGTTGGGGGCGGGCGAAACACATTTTTGGGGCTTTTACCAGATAGTTCGGAGAAATGGGTTGCTGATTTCAACGTAGACAAAATAGTCCAGGCTGAAGTGGATGGGGTGTTTATCGGTGACTTCGTTGAAGCCGAGATTACAGAGAGTGATTTTGATTATATCTTCATGTTTCATGTGTTAGAGCACTTTAACGATCCTAGCATGGCTTTAAAAAAAGCAAAGAGATTACTGAATAGTGAAGGTAAAATCATTATCGAAGTTCCTAATTTTGGTCTTGAAAGTGAGCTTCGACCGCATTACACAATTTTTCATATGCATATCAGTTTATTTACACAGACTAGTCTGATGAGTTTGATGATGCGGCATGGATTTCGTTGTGTTGATGTCATTAAAAAGGATGAGGTATTGTTGGTAGAGTTTCGTTTAGGAGCCAGTGCTCTACCTCCAAATCACATAATGCATAGCCTCGAGCATTTATCGATTGTCGATTCAAACATCAGAAAATGTCTTTCAAAGTTAAAGACTTTAATCAATAAGATTGAGAATGGAGCTATCGCCATCTTCGGTGGCGGCGGCGCATCAACCCTATTTTTGTATAATTACCCTTTCTTAATTGACCGAGTTTCGTTTGCTGTAGACAGTGATAATGGGAAAATAGGTAGATCGTTGTGTAATGGTAGAATTCCAATCGTGAGTCCTGATAGAATCACCAATTTGAATATTAAACATATAATAGTACTAGAGGATTCTCATATTGGTTACGTGGGGAATGATGAAGTAAACTATATTAACATTGGTGCTATTTATGAATCATAAAGATGACGAACTTACTAAAGATGTTGTAAAAATTGTTAAAAATGTAACTAGATGTGCCATAGTAGATAAGTCTTCCTCAACGCAAAATCTGCCTCAGTGGGACTCTTTGGCGTATATGGCGATCCTTTCGGAAATAGAAGTGAGTTACGGGATATTTATTACCGAAGAAAATATTAACGATTTTGATTCAATCGAATCTATAGTCGAAATTATTCTCAATAAAACTGAAAAATAGTCTGTAAGAACGTATGGTAAAACTATCGGGGCTCTCAGGAGCACCAGTCTTTGTAATAATATACTTTAGCAACCTGTTTTTAACGAATTTTGGATTGCCTTTGTACTTTACCTATACGCTGTTTTTGACGTATGGCAGTTTTTATATAGTCTCAAGACTGGCTTCAGGGCATGGTTTAAATTCTGCGAACAAGAGCGTGTTTTTACTCCATTTTGCACTGTTAACTTATGCATCATTTATCTTCTTGCTTTTTGAGGTAGAAATTTTCTCCAAGGAGAGTTCTTCTTGGTGGAGTATGGCTAGTTTCGCTAAGTTTCTATCGATAATAACTGCATCTATAGCCATAATAATTAGTCCGATTGACCGAATAATCAAGAGTGTTTCAATTATAAAAAATTTCTCATACGTTATTGTATTTGGATCTCTTTTGTATTTCTTGATGATGCCATTGGGTTGGAGTTTTTTATCATCAGATGCTCTATCTGGAAATAGATACAATGGGGGTATCAATTCATATATCATTACTGGGCAGCTTATAATTGCAGGCTTCGTTGCTCATGTTTTATTAAATCCGAAAGCTACTCCAGCAAAGCTTTTTGCCGCAGTACTTTTGTTTGTGGTTGGAATAGTTGCGACCGGAGATAGGACGAGTATTGGCTCGCTATTAATCATTCTAGCAATCCTTTGGTTTCGAACTGGTTTTGGTGCGTCACCCTTTGAATTCAATTTTAGAAAATCCATTGTTCTAACGTTACTTCTGCCCGCTACTTTGTTTTTCGCTATTGCGCAATATCAAAATATTGTGTCTGGGAGTTTTGATTCATATAAGTCTACGCTTCATAGGATAACTATAAGTATACGTTCCTATGAGTTATTCCAAGAGGTTTTTCCTTTTGGTGCGGGCCCGGGTAGTCAGACGTTCCTCATGAATGAAAATACTATTAAAGCTAAATTTTCAGATGGTGACACTAAAGATGGCGATTTAAATAGTTTATTAGCTAAAGAGATTAAGAGTTTCCAAATTAAGGTTGGGAGGGGTTGGAAACTTAGTCCCCATAATACTTATGTAGATTTTTTGATTCCTTTCGGAGCCATGGGTTTGTTTTTTGTATTATGTGTGTTCCACGCCCAATTTCGTTCAGCAAAGCGGCTATTTTTTAACAGAGACAGTTCGACAGTAGTTGTAGATTCTTATGCTGTTTCAGCGCTGTTGTTTTTGATGTTTAGTTCTATTTTTAATTTGTGGTGGCTGTATTTGATTTATTATCGAATATTAATCTCTAATAAGGTTATATTGTAATTCGATTGTCAAGGTCATCTGGTTGATTCAATGTTACTGTTAGATAGGAATTAAAGTTTTATGAAAAAAGTATACGTGTCGTTAATTGCGGATTTACTTCATGTTGGCCATATAGCTATTCTAAAGGAAGCCAGTATGTACGGGGATGTTGTTGTAGGGCTACTAACATCCACTGCGATTAATGAGTTAGGGGATTCTGCATATCTAAAATACAACCAAAGATTGGGTGTAATTCAGAATCTGTCAATGGTGTCACAGGTGGTACCCCAACAAACTGCAAGCTACCGTGAAAATCTATTAAATATTAAGCCAGCCTATGTTGTGCATGGAGATGATTGGATTGAAGGAGATCAGTCCAAATATAGGCAAGAAGTACTTGATTTGTTAGACCAGTGGGGTGGCGAATTAATAGAGCCAGCATATAGCTCTGAAATTAGCGATCAGAATATAAAAAATCAATTAATGAAGTTGGGAGTGACCACCGCCACGCGATTACAACGTTTGAAGAGTCTTATTCAAACTAAAGACATTGTGCTCATCTTGGAAGCTCACAATGCGTTGAGCGCTTTGATTGCGGAAAATACTGTGGTAGTTAAAAATGGCGAAAAAATAAGCTTCGACGGGGTTTGGTCAAGCTCGTTGACTGACTCAACATCAAAAGGTAAGCCAGATATTGAGGCTGTGGACATCACCGCTCGGCTTGGTGCGGTAAACGAAATTTTTGAAGTTACGACTAAACCAATGATATTTGATGGAGATACTGGAGGGAAGCTCGAGCATTTCGAGTTCACAGTCAAAAGTTTAGAGAGGACTGGAGTGAGTGCTGTCGTTATTGAGGATAAAAAAGGGTTAAAGAAAAATTCACTATTCGGTAACGAGGTCAAACAGACTCAAGACTCTGTTGAGAACTTTTGTCTTAAAATAAAGGCGGGTAAGGCAGCTCAAGTTAGTGACGACTTCATGATTATCGCTCGAGTAGAGTCCCTTATTTTAGAGGCTGGGATGGAGGATGCGTTAATGAGAGCTCATGAATATTTAAAGGCGGGTGCGGACGGAATTATGATCCACTCTCGACACAAGGATCCGGCTGAAATTATAGAATTCATGACAAAATTTAGAGCTTCAGATAAGAAAAGTCCTGTGGTTGTTGTCCCTACTAGCTTTAATTCAGTAACCGTTGATGAGTTCATTGATCTTGGCGTGAATGTTGTGATTTCAGCCAATCATATGCTTAGATCAGCTTATCCGGCTATGTTAAAAGTTGCAAAATCCATATTGGTTAACGGAAGGAGTCAGCAAGCAGAGCCTGATTGTATGTCAATCAAAGAGATTTTAGAAATTATTCCAGGAACAAGGTAACTTATAAATGACTAAGCGTATTATGGTAGATATGTCGGCTACGCTCATACATCACGGGCATATACGGTTGCTTAAAAAGGCGTCGGAATATGGCTCAGTTATTGTTGGGCTCACTACTGATGATGAAATTGAGTCTAAAAAACATTACAAGCCTGAGCTAGCTTTTGAGTTTCGTAAGGAAATATTAGAATCAATAACATATGTCGATGAAGTTGTTGCTACACCTTGGCTTATAAATGAAAGTGTTTTAGACAGCCACGATATTGACCTTCTAGTTCATGGTGATGATAACGTAAACTCAATAGACAAAACAAAGTTGAAAATACTGCCGCGTACTGAAGGAGTTAGTAGTTCTGAAATAAGATATTTGGTGCAGCGAACAATAACGGACATCAATAATGGAAAGCTGATGCTTACTCCCGGTCCGGCAGTAGTTCTGCAAGAGAACTTGCAGTATTTAAAGCCAATATTTGGTCGTGGTGATAGAGAATTCACTAATATTATTGAGAAAGTGAGTGAGTGGATAAAACGGTTAAGTGGTCAAGACGAGTTGGTTGTGGCACAGGGTTCGGCTACATTTGCTCTAGAGTTGGCAGCGCACACTTTTGTCAAAGGAAAAGTACTGCTCATTTCAACAGGTTATTACAGTGCCCGACTGCAAAGACTTTTGCCTAGTGGTTGTGAGGTAACAATTTGTAGCTATGACGAAATTCTAGACATCGAAGGCAATTTTGATTGGATTCTGTGTGCATATACGGAGACCTCAATAGCGTTTAAGGTGAATTTAACCGTTATAAAAGCTAAGGCAGATGATTGTGGGGCGAAGTTATACGTCGATGCTACAGGTTCAATTGGGTTGGAAGACGACCATGATTTGGCAGATGTTATGGCATTTAGTTCCTGCAAAGGATTGTTCGGTTTAACTGGAGCATGCTTTGTGGCTCATAAGAGGCACTTAGTGCCAGAATCATCCAAGTATTTTTATTTTAATATCGAGACTCAATTGAAAAAGATGGTGACCGGTCCATATCATGCGATAGCATCTCTTTTTGGAGTAATGAATCATCATGATAAACTTAGACAGCGTGTGATAAATAGTAAAAACAAAGTTTTAAACACGTGGCCGAACCTCGTCCGTGCTGGTAATCAACCATTGTTATGTACTTATTTAGAAGGTGAAGTAATTCCGCTTGATTCTAATATTGTTCTATATTCACCTCGCTCAGAATTGACAGGTTCCGTGATTTGTCATTTTGGAGAGATCCATTCTGATGCTTTAGCGATCACTGATAGAATAGCGATTAATCTCTGATTATGAGAGCAATATGAATCGAAGAAAGTTTGTCTCATTGGCCTTAGTTTTACTTGCTCCTTTAGGCAATATTAGATCTCAGAACTACAGTATCGACCTATTTCTAAGTCAAATTGTAAATCCTTTTGAAGATCTAAGCCGAATGGAGATAACTTTTGTAGATCAATGGATTAGAAGTATGCCGAACATATCAAATTCTAGAGAGTTCTCAGAATATTTATTAGGCCAGATAGAGTTAGATTATGTTGAAAATAGAGTGGCGCTTATTGAGGGTATAGTATTGTCTGAAACTGAATTTAAGCTTTATTGTGCGAGTCAGTATTATGCATGAAGACTTGGACAATATTGATAAGCTTGGTGAGTACGATGTATGTATTGTCGGTTCTGGTCCAGCTGGCTTGGCTGTTGCATCCAAACTGATTAATAAAGGCATAAAGTTTATAATATTGGAATCTGGTGAGGTCAATCCCAATCAGCAGTTTAGGGAGTTAAATGAAGGGTATAGCATAGGACCAAGAAGATTAGATTTAGTAAATTCACGGCTGCGGTGTGTTGGTGGAGCTGGGAAATTATGGGCTGGAGTTTGCAGACCTTTTGATCCAGAAGAATTTGATGGCGGGGTGGGGGGTGATTTTAAAGGGTGGCCAATCAGCTATGGCGATATCGAAAAATACTATAAGGAAGCGGCTTCAGTTCTTGGAATTAGCTACGAAAAGTTTTTTACGGAGGATTGGAGGGAAGCGTCCCAGTTAGCTGAAAGTTTTAGTAGCTTTGCTGGAACCAAAGGAATTTTACGTGGGGTTCAGTACCAACGATCTTCGAGTAAAAATCGTGATCTAAGCAATTTATATCAGGATGTTTTGTTTAAAGACAAAAACTGTACTTTTCTAACTAATGCTACTGTCACCAATATAGTACAGTCAGAAAAAGATATAGTGGAATATGTAGTGATTAAGTCCTTCTCCGGCAAAGAAGTTAATGTTAGAGCGAAAACTTTTGTACTCTGCGCTGGGGCGATCGAGAATCCAAGAGTTTTACTAGATTCATCAATTAGTACAGAGATCAAGAACAATAAATTTGTTGGAGCTTGCTTTATGAGTCATCCAGCTTTTAGGGGTGCAGCGACTCTGACTAAAGAGGGTTTTCTAACTAAATGTGAGAATATTGGCGATAATTTAGGCTGGGATTTTGGTTTTGAAATGAATACATCTGAGCGTTCTAAAATTAATGCGCTAAGACACAATATTCATTTATCGCCGTCAACTGATGTTAAGGTGATTAAAGAAAATGCATCCACGTATGCAGCTCTGAAGAATAATATTGAATTATTAATGAATTATTCTAACAAAGCTTGGTGTAAGTTGGTGGGAGGTCGGCTCGATTCAAAACTCTGGGATCTGCATATTTCTGTAGAGCAGGAGCCAAGGATGAGCAACTATATTAAGCTTTCGAAAGATAAGGATCGCCATGGTAGGAGCAAGGTAGAGATTTTTTGGGATTCAGTAAGTGATCGAGAAATGAAAACAGTTTTTGAGGCAGCTAAGGCTGTTGGTAGAGAAGCAATGCTAACCAATGTTGGAATTTGTAGGATTTCACAAGGTCTGCAAAGTAAAGAGATATTTAAGCAGGACGATCCAGTTAACCATCATATTGGCACTACAAGGATGGCTAAGTGTCTGGAGCATGGTGTTGTTGACTCTAATTTAAAGATCTTTGGGTTAAGCAATCTTTTTATTTCGGGTAGTTCTGTATTTCCTTCCTCCTCTATCGTTAATCCAACATATACTATTATTGCCTTGTCTTTAAGACTGGGTAGTCACATCGCAAATCAAAAAAAATCATCCCGGTAGGGTTGTTTGAAGGCTAAAATTTTCGGTTCAATGAATGATAGAAAATAGGTTGTAATCTCTATGAATGTTCTAGTGATAGGTGGATCTGGATTTCTAGGTAGTCATATTGCGGATGCGCTGTCAGCAGCCAATCACACCGTAACAATATTTGATATTAAACCATCTGTTTGGGCAAGTAGCTCCCAAATAGTTGTGGTTGGGAATATATCCGATGAGTGTTCACTTGAGAGAGAAATCAAAAAGTCTGATGTTGTATACCACATGGCGGGTGTCGCAGATATAGCAAAAGCTGAGGCTGATCCATTAGTCACAATTTCGGATAATATAATGGGTAGCGCAAAGGTTATTGACCTATGTGCTAAGCATTCGGTCAGGTTAATGTACGGCTCTACTATGTATGTGTATAGCAAGCACGGCTCATTTTATAGAGCGTCTAAACAGGCAGTTGAAACGTTAATTGAGGTCTTTCATGAGCAAAAGGCTTTGCAGTACACAATACTTAGATTTGGTTCGTTGTATGGACCCAGAGCTCAGTCATGGAACGGTTTGAGAAGAATTGTAAGTGAAATGATAAACAATAATAAGATAGAGTTTGGTGGTACTGGAGAAGAAAAAAGAGAGTATATCAACGTAGTCGACGCCGCTCGAATGAGCGTAGATCTTTTAAGCTCTGCGTATTTGTCCAAAGCCATTACCTTAACTGGAATACAAGTATTGACGCAATCAGAACTCCTTAAAATGATTAAAGAGATTTTAGGGACTGACGTATCTATTTCATTTAATCCAGAGTCCATGACTAGTCATGCCCATTACAAGCTCACCCCTTACCAATATGTACCGAAGAGTTCCACTAAGCTTATCTCGAGTGAATATATTGATATTGGCCAAGGTATTTTGGAGCTAATTTCAGAGCTATCTGAAGTCTCAGAAAATTAGCATTTATTTTTAAAATTTATGATAAATAAGGAGATTTAGAGTTTGTTTAGTCCTCAGTTATTTCATGACAAATTAGTAAAGTGTGGTGTAACTTTTTATAGTGGTGTCCCTGACTCTCTGTTAAAGAACTTTTGCTATTATGTTGATGACAATGTGTCTAGCGAAAATCATATTATTGCAGCAAATGAAGGAGGGGCATTGGCTTTGGCAATGGGATACCATTTGGGTACTGGCCAAGTACCTTTAGTCTACTTACAAAATTCGGGCCTTGGGAACCTTGTTAATCCATTACTATCTCTTACAGACACAGAAGTGTATGCGACACCTGCGATTTTGCTCATTGGTTGGCGAGGAGAGCCGGGAGTCTCTGATGAGCCGCAGCATAAAAAGCAAGGTAGAGTCACTTTGGAGCTCCTTAGTACTATGGAGGTGCCATATACTATTTTAAGTAACGATATGTCTAAAACTGAGGTACTGGATGCAGTTAGTCACTGTGCTGCGTCTGCTAGATCTGAGAGTCGTGTGCATGCTTTAGTTGTTAAAAAAGATTTCTTTGAGAAATATGCTCCTAAGCAAAGTTATGAGTCGGAGTATGAGTTAACAAGGGAAAAAGCAATCCAGTTAGTCGCAAGCCATTGGAATGATGAATTAATTGTGGCGACAACTGGTCTGACTTCGAGAGAGTTATATGAATATCGTAGTAATACATGCAAAGACCACTCGCACGATTTTTTGGTTGTTGGGGGAATGGGGCATGCAAATCAAATTGCCCTAGGTTTAGCGCTAAATCAACCTAGCAGACGTGTTATATGCTTAGATGGAGATGGTGCAATTATTATGCAGATGGGAGCAATCCCTCTTATCGGCACGATTAAGCCGCAGAATCTGATACATATTGTGTTAAACAACGGAGCCCATGACTCAGTGGGTGGTCAGGATACCGCAGGACTTGATATTGAGTTAAGTGCGATAGCGAAGAGCTCAGGTTATCCGTATGTATTTTCATGTGAAACTGAAGAAGCTATTTTAGAAACGCTAATAAGAATAGAGAGCCTCAAAGGTCCAATATTTTTTGAAATTAGAGTTAAAAAAGGATTTAGATCTGATATCGGAAGACCTAAAACGACGCCGTTGGAAAATAAAACTAATTTTACTTCAAAGTTAACTTAATGAGTAAAGTTTAAGACTGTTTTTGATGGGTATTTTTAATTTTTTATTTAAGTGAAGTACAAAGTAAGCACTTTCTATGTTGATACAAAAGACACTATTTATACTTGGACATTTTAGGGCTCGTCTTCCTTTTATGTTGCTGCTCTTTTTGACGGTGTCAATGATTGACATTTTAGGTATCGGTTTGATAGGCCCATTTGTGGGGCTGTTAGCCTATCCTGGAAATATTGTTGATGAATACCCATTCATTGAAAGTTTTTTAGGTAGTGTCGATAACAAAACTATTGTGACCTATATCGGGATAGTGTTGGCCTTAACTTTCTGTGTGAAAGGGCTTTTAGCGTTTTTTGTTCAAAAAAAGATACTGTCTTTAGGGTACGAGATCAGGACAAGTATAGTAGATAAACTTGTCAAATCTTATCAAGATACTGATTATGAGGACATAGCGGAAAAAGACGTTTCGGAAATGATAATGAATACTAATACTCACGTTGGATTATTCATTGATTCGGTTTTTGTTCCTGCCCTTAGATTGATAATCGAAATTATTGTCGTATTTGGGATTTTTTTGCTAATGGCATATACCAGTCTCTTATTAGTAGGTGTAATCAGTATATTTTTGAGTTTAGTAATAGGTCTCTACTTCGGATTTGTTAAAAAAAGATTATTCCACTACGGGCAGGTAATGTCTGATAGAGAAGGGTTTGTGATTAATGAGATTAAACATCTAATTGGTGCTTTTCGAGAAATCCGATTATTAGGCGTCGAGAAATTTTTTCGGAAAGAAGTTACAGATCATGTAGTTGAATTTGGTAAAGCGGGCATAATCACGAGGACATTACACTTAATTTCACGATATCTTGTTGAAGCTAGTGTGGTGGTTTTTGTCGTCGGTATTGTGATCTATTTACTTAATCAATCGACATCGGTTGAATCTATATTTTCATTATTATCGGTTTTTGCTGTGGGGGCATTGCGCCTAATTCCGTCTTTTAGTGCTATCGGAGTGGGTATGGCGAATATTAGGACAGGTACCTACGCATTAAATTCGTTATATGATGAGCTAACGGCAATCTCTGATACAGAGGAAAGTGTGAGATCCAGCAAGATAGGTAGGTTGATTGATTTTGATATTTTGGAATTAAAAGATGTATCATTTAGTTATAAATCTCAAAAGAGTCATAAGGTACTTGAAAGTGTTACCCTTTCTATTAAAAACGGTGATTTTGTAGCTATATCTGGTAAATCTGGTTCTGGAAAATCAACTTTGATGGATATCTTAACGGGAATGCTTAAGCCTACCTCTGGACGCTTCTACTTAAATAATGTTGAAGTTGCAATGGCCTCTGATATTGATATGTATTGGTGGCAAAGTAAGTGCGCTTACATTCCCCAGTCCGTATTTTTAATAAATAGTTCGATTAAGAAAAATATAGCTCTTGGCTTAACCGATAGTGAAATAGATTATGAAAGACTCGAACTTGCTATCAAGGGCGCTAACCTTGCTTCAGTACTAGCTCAGAATGATATGAGTATAGAGAGCCAAGTTGGCGAGGGGGGAGTAAGGCTTTCAGGAGGACAAAGACAGAGAATTGCTTTGGCTAGAGCTTTATATGCTGGTAGAGAGGTAATATTTATGGATGAAGCAACTTCAGCATTGGATAAAGGAACAGAAGATGAAGTCATGACTTATATCGAATCATTGCGCGGTAAGGTTACGATTATTTTAATAACACACAGTCAATCGGCACTAAAAACCTGCAACCAGGGCTTTCATGTGTCGGATGGCAGAGTCACTCGTATCTGAGGAAGTTTAATATGTTCGATAATAAAAATATTTTTATAACGGGTGGTACTGGTTCTTTTGGTAAACACTTCATAAGAAGAATTCTAAGGGATTACAGGCCTAATAAAGTCGTGGTTTTTTCTAGGGATGAGTTAAAGCAATTTGAAATGCAAGATGAGTTCAATTTGGATTGTATGCGCTATTTGCTGGGAGATGTGCGAGATGGAGCAAGGCTTATGGAAGCGACTAGAGGCGTTGATATTTTGATACATGCCGCAGCACTTAAGCAGGTTCCAGCAGCGGAATTTAACCCCATGGAGTGTGTCAAAACAAATGTCAATGGTGCCGAGAATGTGATTAAGGCTGCTTTAGCAAATGATGTTGAGAGTGTAGTAGCGTTATCAACAGATAAAGCCGCGGTACCAATTAATCTGTATGGTGCTACTAAGTTGACATCTGATAAATTATTCGTCGCTGCCAATAACATTAAAGGTGACAGAAAGACAAAATTTTCGGTTGTCCGCTATGGTAATGTGGTTGGCTCTAGGGGTTCAGTAGTGCCGTTTTTTCTTAAATTGATAAAAAATGATGCATCTTATTTGCCGATAACAGATGCTGACATGACGAGATTTTGGATTACTCTTGATCAGGGTGTTACGTTTGTAATCAAAGCCATTCAGCGTATGCATGGAGGTGAAGTGTTTATTCCAAAGATACCGTCGGTGAGAATTACAGATTTGGCAAAATCGATGGCCCCAAGCCTACCTGTTGATATAGTTGGAATACGCCCAGGGGAAAAGTTACATGAGGTAATGTGTCCGAAAGATGATTCGCATTTAACGCTTGAATTTTCAGACCATTTTATAATTAAGCCGTCATTCAGGTTTAATGACGTCGATATTGACTACTCCTGCACTTTATTAGGTGAGAGTGGAGTTCCGGTAAGTGCTGGTTTTGAGTACAATTCTGAAAATAACAAGCACTTTCTATCAATAGAGGAAATAGCATTACTCAATAAAAATATCTCGGTGGAAGGGCACTGACTGATTTCAGTTAAAGATTACATTGAAATCTTTCTCACCATCCTTGTGTCAACCCTTATCATCAATAGGAATTAAATGAAGAATATTAATAGAATTTCGGAGAAAGAAAGAGCTTACGTAAATGAGGTTCTTGATGGTCAGTTTGCGACTTCATCTGGAAGTAAGATGAATACCCGGCTAGAAAAAGCTTTTGCAGCTCGCTATGGTACAAAGTATGCAGTGACCTTTGTAAATGGAACTGCAACCATGCATACAATTTTACTTGCAGCAGGCATTAGAAAAGGTGATGAAGTCATAGTTCCACCACTAACAATGGCCAGTACAACTTTTGCAGTGCTTCAAGTTGGAGCTACTCCAGTTTATGCAGATGTGGATGCTAAATCATTCCAAATAGATCCCAAAAGCATAAAAGATAAGATTACACCTAAAACAAAAGCAATTATTACGGTTGCGCTTTACGGTTTAAGTCCGGAAATGACTGACATAATGGATTTGGCTGATGAATTTGGATTATTCGTACTAGAAGATAATGCTGAAACTATGTTGAGTTATTATAAAGATAAACTTGCGGGTACTCTTGGGCACGCAGCTAGTTTCAGCTTTCAAAGTTCTAAACATTTAACAGCTGGAGAAGGAGGCATAGTCATAACTGATGATGAGCAGCTTGCTCTGGCCGTTCGACGAATAAGTAGTTTAGGTTATTCTGGAGTTTCATCAGGTAAAGGAAAAATTACAAAAAATGATATTCAATCGCCCCACTACTTTCGGCATGTCTCCCCAGGCTTTAACTATCGTATGCCAGAACTTTGTGCAGCTGTAGCATTAGGGCAGATTGAGCGAGTCGATGAATTAGTATCACGCAGAATTGATGTTGCTAACTTATTTTTAGAGGTAGTGAAAGATACCAAATGGTTAGAATCTCAGTTTACGCCTGAACATTGTGTAAATAGCTATTGGACGTTCGTGGTGAAGCTCACGCATGAAGACATTGATTGGCTAACTTTTAGAAATAAATATCAAGATTTTGGCGGAGATGGTATCTATGCGCCATGGAAGTTAACTTACCAAGAGCCTTTTTATAAAAATCTTGATGACAAAGATGAGAATCCAAATTGTCCGGTCGCAGAGGAGCTCCAAAAAACGCTCTTACAGTTCAAAACCAATTACTGGATCTGGAGTGATGCTGAAAAACAGGCAAAAATTTTAAAACAAACTATTAATTTCTTTAGCTGACAAATATGAAATATATCTTAGGAACTGCTCAGTTTGGGTTAGATTATGGGGTATCCAACAGCGGTGGGGAGATTAGCGATGACGAACTTTCCAGAATTTTGGACTATGCTAGGAAATATGGAGTTCAGTATCTTGATACAGCCAATGTTTATGGGGATTCAGAAATTAGAATTGGAGAAATGTGCGAATTAACAAAGGCATTTGGACTTATTACTAAGATTACACATACAAAACCAGAAAATTGCGTTAAGGGAAATATCAGATTAATTAATAGTGAGCTTAAAAAGTCCTTAAAAAAAATGAAACGTAGTGCAGTTGATGTGCTTTTAATTCATAATTTGAAGGATATTGCAGGTCAAGACGGTGAGGAAATATATAGAGCTTTGCAGGGAATTAAAGATTCTGGTTTAGCCAAGAAGATTGGTGTCTCTGTTTATACCGTCGAAGAAGCTGAGCAAGTTTGTGCTAAATACCCAATAGGTGTGCTGCAGTTCCCTCTTAATGTCTTTGATCAGACATTTGACAAATCAGGTCTACTGAAAATTTTAAAAAAGCAAGGTGTTGAGCTTCATGCTCGGTCAGTTTTCCTGCAAGGTCTTTTACTCATGCAGGATATCGATATAAACTCTTATTTCGATCCAATAAAGCCTCTTATTGCCAAATATACAGAGTTTCTCAAAAATGCTGGATTGAGCCAGGTTGAGGGAGCTTTAAACTACGTTAAACAGGTGGAAGAGGTAGATGCTGTTATTTTTGGAGTCCAAGATCGGCGCCAGTTAGCTGATACCCTCGATTCTCTGCGGGCTCCATCCATCTCGATTGATTACGAAAATTTTGCTGTTTGTGATTGTAATATGATTAACCCATCAATGTGGCGGATTTAATTGGTGATTGTTGGAATTCTTCAAGCAAGAATGGGCTCAACTCGACTGCCAGGCAAAGTTTTGATGGAAATTCTTGGAAGACCGCTATTGCAGCTTCAAATTGAGCGCTTGAAGCGATCAAAGCTGATGGATCAATTAGTTGTTGCGACTACAGAAAGTCCCCTGGACAATGCAGTCGAAAATCTTTGCTCTTTAATTGAGGTTCCATGTTTTAGAGGAAGTGAGAATGATGTTTTGGATCGTTATTATCAAGCAGCTCGTAAATATGATGCTGAGTATATTGTAAGGTTAACAGGTGATGACCCATTAAGTGATCCTGAATTAGTCGACAGAATGATTAACAAGATGCTGATTGAAGGCTGTGATGCTTTATCAAATAGCTTTCAGCCGACTTACCCAGAGGGTTTGGATGCAACGATTTTATCATTTAAAGCTTTAAAGAAAGCATGGAGCGGAGCTAGGTTACAATCACAAAGAGAGCATGTAACGCCTTATATATTTGCTGAGAATAGTGACTTTAATGTATACCATTTTCGGCAAAAAAGGGATGATTCTAAGTTACGCTGGACCGTTGATTATGAAGAGGATTTTCGACTTATTGAGCAAATTTATAATGCCCTGTATTTAAAGAACCCCAGTTTCACAACTGATGATGTATATGCACTACTCGATAAAGATCCCTTACTAAAGTCATTGAACTCTAAATTTTTCAGAAATGCTGGTCTTATAGAGTCTCAAAAATATGACGAAGAGGTATAGCTAGTGATAACCATATTTGTTGCAGGCGGAACAGGAATGTTGGGCTCTATCCTTTCTAAATATTTAAAGACACTTGATTGCCAAGTTGTCGTTCATGGATTTAAAAATTCTGCGGATGTTAAGGTTGATCTAACAGATTCAGCAGCTGTTATTAAGTTACTTGATATCGTTAAGCCGGATTTTATTGTCAATCTAGTTTGTCTGTCTGACGTTGAAAGGAATGAGAAAGAACAAGATTTAGCTTATAGATTAAATGTTAGGCCGGTTGAAAATATAGCGGCTTGGATCCAGCTTCGCGAAGCTAATACCAAATTAATACAAGTCTCTACGGATCATGTATACGATGCTCCGGGTAATAATTCAGAAAATAGAGTCGTCTTTAGAAATGTATATGCTGCGACAAAGTATTGTGCCGAGAGAGTTGCACTCGGTGTCGAGGGTGCAGTTTTAAGAACTAATTTTTTTGGAAAAGCTCAGATTGGCCATCGACAGAGTTTTTCTGATTGGCTAGAACTACAGATTAAAAGCAAAACTCCAGTCAATCTATTTCGTGATGTCTATTTCTCTCCATTGTCTACTGGCACGTTAGTTAAAATGATTGCCCATGTAATTAATAAATTTAACCCGGGAGTCTATAATCTAGGGAGTAGAGATGGTATGAGTAAAGCTGAATTTGCTAATATGCTAGCCAAGTTGATTGGAGGAAGTCAGTTGTGTTCAACTGAGATATCGGTTGAAGATTTAGGTTTTTCTGCCGTTAGGCCAAAAGGGATGTTAATGGATGTTTCGAAATTTGAGGAATCTTTTAATGTCTCTCTCCCGACTTTAGAATCAGAGATCAAGGCTCACTTAGAAGGTATAAAGGATTAATTATGAATATAAAAATAAATGATTATAAAATTGGTGAACAAAACCCAGTGTTCTTTATTGCTGATGTTGCGGCAAACCATGATGGAGATCTTAGTAGAGCAAAAGATTTGATCTGGCAAGCTGCTGAAGCCGGTGCAGATTGTGCCAAATTTCAGCATTTCACAGCAGACACTATTGTCAGTGACTTCGGGTTCAAAAATTTAGTGAGTCAACAATCTCATCAGGCATCTTGGAAAAAAAGCGTTTATGAGGTTTACCAAGAAGCAAGCTTAAATCAAGACTGGACAATGGAGTTAAAAAACACTTGTGATCAAGCGGGTATAGTTTTTATGACTAGTCCATACTCCAAAGATTTAGTTGATTATGTGGATGAATTTGTTACGGCATACAAGATAGGCTCTGGGGATATAAGTTGGTTGGATATCATTGAGCACATAGCAGCGAAAGGTAAGCCTGTTTTCCTAGCTACTGGAGCTTCTTCATTGTCGGACGTCGATCGCGCTATGGCCGTTCTTTCAAAGAGTAAAAATCCTGTTGTACTGATGCAGTGCAATACAAACTATACTGGGTTACTAGAGAATTTTAAGTATATTAATCTTAATGTCTTAAAAACATTCAGAGAGAGGTATCCTGATGTTATATTAGGCCTTAGTGACCACACTCCAGGATGTGCAACCGTTTTAGGGTCTGTGGCTTTGGGGGCTAGGGCAGTCGAGAAGCATTTCACGGATAGTAATAATAGAGAAGGACCAGACCACAAATTCTCAATGGACCCGAAATCATGGAGAGAAATGGTTGATCGCACTCGAGAGTTAGAGTTTTCATTGGGAAATGGGATAAAGGTAGTAGAAGAAAATGAAAAACAAACTGTGGTTCTTCAACGAAGAGCGTTGAGAGTCAAAACAGATCTTATTGCTGGTGATACAATTAGCCATGGAGATCTTATCTCTTTGAGGCCTTGTCCAGAGGGTGCATTCGCACCCTATGAAATGGAAAGTCTCCTCGGCCAAACATTAAAAAATGACATAAAAAAAGGGGATGCTATAAGTTGGGAAGATCTGACCTAGCAATAATTATCCCAGCATTCAATGAAGAAGTATCGATCGTTACAGTTATCAATGACGTTCAACAGTATGGTGACGTGATTATTGTAGATGATGGATCTTTTGATTCAACGGTTGCCCTTGCAGCCGGAACCTCCGCGACTATACTCACCCATGGAAGTAAAATGGGCTACGAAAGTGCTCTGTCTACTGGTATCGGGCATGCAGTAAGAGAGGGATATCGATTTATCATTACTACTGATGCTGATGGCGAGTTAAAATCTGGGGGTATCAAGAAGGTGTTATCATTACTCAGAGAAAACTTCTCTATGGTTGTAGGCAGAAGAAATACCAAGAATAGATTTATTGAATATATATTTGGCTTACTTTCCTCTCTAGCCTTTGGTATTCATGATCCATTGTGCGGAATGAAAGGGTATTCTTCTGACTTTTATAAAAGGTATGGTTTTTTTGACAAACAAAAAATGATTGGAACCGAGCTACTTGCATTGGCCATCAGAGACAATATTAGCATTAAGGAAACGCGTGTTAATGTTCAAAAGAGAGATGGAGAATCCCGATTTGGGGGTGCTTTGGCGTCGTTTATAAAAATTAGCAGAGTAATGTATATATTTTTTAAATTATGTCTTCAAAAAAAAGTTTAGTAATATGATCGGGCAGTTGATGTATAGTTTCATAGAGAGTCTAATTACTATTCCTCGGAGTATAACTGGGGATGGAGTAAGATTAAGTCTCGAAAGGATAAAAAACGACCACCTTCTTGCTTTGCAGATGTATGAAATCCCAACAGGTACCGTAATAGAAGACTGGGTGGTACCTAAGGAATGGAATATTGTTGATGCTTACATTAAAAATTCAAAAGGTGAGAAAGTAATTACCCTCGCAGATACTAATTTACATGTTTTGGGGTACAGTGATTCCGTGGATAAACATGTTTCCCTCAAAGAGCTGAACAAACACCTTTATTCGTTACCCGATCAGCCAAATGCTATTCCCTATGTAACGTCCTATTATGATGATACTTGGGGATTCTGCTTATCTCAAAACCAGCGGGATCAATTAAAGCAGGAGAGCTACCATGTTTATATCGATTCTCAAAAGAGTGTAGGAAGCTTAACCTATGCTGACTTAGTGATTGAAGGCAAAGAGCAGAAAGAAATCTTCTTTTCCACATATATTTGCCATCCTCAAATGGCAAACAATGAATTATCTGGACCTGCGGTTGCAACATATTTAGCTAAGTGGTTATCAGGCCGGTCTAATCGTTATACATATAGATTTTGTTTCACTCCGGAAACAATTGGTAGTGTTGCATATATCTCGAAGAATTTTGATAAATTACAAAATATTCATGCAGCGTTTAATCTGACTTGCGTGGGTGATGATCGCGCATTTTCTTTTATGCCATCAAGAAAAGGTAATACTATCTCTGACAAGGTAGCGAGACATGTTATGGCAAATCAAATAGAGTCATATAAAGAATATAGTTTTATGAATGATAGGGGGAGTGACGAGCGACAGTATTGCTCGCCAGGCGTTGATTTGCCTATGGTTTCTATCATGAAGTCAAAATATGGTGAGTTTCCTGAGTATCATACTTCGCTTGATAATATGGAATTTATAACCCCCTTCGGCTTGGAACACTCATTTAATGTTCATAAGGCATGCATAGAAATTTTAGAAAACAATTTCAAATATCATACTAATGTTTTGGGCGAACCTTTTCTGTCTAAAAGAGGTAAAAACTATATGATTATTGGAGGTAAGCAAAATGCTGATAGTGATTCTGCGCAATTGATTTTAAATATAATGACATGTTGTGATGGAAGTATGGATATAGTTGATTTGGCTGAAGAAGTGGGAATATATGCACTCGATTTAATTCCTATTATTCAATCACTAATATCAGAGGATTTGATTACGCCGATTGAGTCTTTTTAAGAGAAAAATGATCATTTTTCATTAATTAGCTAGAGTAATAAGTAAATTGTCACAACTTCAAAATAAAATTAGGGAACTTCATGATGCTCATGGATCGGGAGTTAAAGATATAAGCGGAGATAGCTTTAAAAGCTATTCTGATATTTATCAGTCATCTCTAAGATTCTCTAATGTATTTGGGAAGTATCATAAAGAAGTGATATCAGTCGTGCTTCCTAATTCGATCGAATACATAGAAGTGTTAATTGCTTGTTTGTTAACAGGTAACATATTTAACCCAATTCCTTTTTTTACCTCTGACGAAGAATTAGAGAGAATCTTTGAATACATTGAGCCAAAGATGGTTATCACTACTCGAGATGTAGTTCAAAAGTTTACTCCAAGGTTACATGTATTGAATCCCCAAAATTATACAGATGTATCTAAAGAGATAGTTACTCTCACCGAGAGTAGCGCGGGTGGCAGCGACGTCGCAGCGCTGTATTACTCTTCAGGTACTACAGGTAGTCCAAAAGGTGTTTTATATTCACACGATAATATCTTTTATTTAATAGAATCAATTAACAGAGGTTTTGGCTTTAACGAAGATACGAAGCACTTAGCAATTTTGCCATTTGGACATACAGCGTCCATTAATTATAATATTTTCCCTTGCTTGTTTAATCGTTCCAATCTGGTTTTAGCAGATAGTTTCTCCAATATAGCATCTAGATTTTTTAGAATTTTATCGGATGAAAAAATCAATTACGCTCAGATCGTCCCTACTATTGTCTACATGCTTCTAAAGATAAGATATCAAACACAGAGTTTAGATTTTAGCTCTTTGATGTTTCTTGGATGCGGATCATCTATTCTGCCTTTGGAATCTCAAATGCAGTTTGAGAAGCAATATGGTATAAAAATTGGTAACTTATACGGCTTATCTGAAACTGGTCCTACTCATATTGATGATCCTAGGAGTGCGCAATGGAAGCCAGGTACAATTGGGCTCGCTCTTGATGTAAATCAGTGTAAGATTTCAGAAAACTCTGAATTGCAAATAAAGGGAAGAAATGTATTCTTGGGATATTATAAAAATCACAAGCTCTATCAAGAGGTTGTGAAGGATGGTTGGTTCAGTACAGGGGATATTGTTAGCTATGAGAATAATAAGTATGTATATAAAGATCGTGCTAAAGATTTAATAATAAAAGGCGGGATAAACATAGTACCCGCCGAACTAGAAGAAATCCTCTATACGCACCCATCAGTTCAGGAAGCAGTTGTTGTTGGAATATCTCATGACATTCATGGGGAGGACATTATTTCAGCTGTAACCTTAAAAGATGAACTCTCAGATCAAGAAAGTATTAAGTCAGAACTATATGGATTATTATCGCAGAAACTATCATCTTATAAACACCCTGTAGACATAATTTTTCTAGAGACTCTTCCCAAAACTCATAGCGGAAAACTCAAAAGAAAAGAAGTAAGACGGATACTGGATAACCATGATTGTAGATGATTTAAAAATTTTACTTAATGATTTAAAGAAGCAGTATAGAACAGAGGCGCCCATAATCGATAACGAAAAACTTGTTGTTGGCGTAAGAGAATATGTATTAGAAACTGATGTTTTCTCTCAAAGTCGATTAGTAGAGATCGCAAGCAAATATCATCCTAATTGCGTAGTCATTTCAGAGGAGTTGGATAATTATCAGAATATTAGTGACCATAAAGAGAGTATGGTTGTAATTGACCCCCTTGATGGGACCCATAATTATCTATACGGAATCCCAATGTGGGGATTGTCTTACACCGTTTTTTCAGAGTCAAAAGTAGCAATCGAAAGCTATATTGGCCTACCGATGTTGAGTATCTTAATTTCATTTTATGATGGAGAAATCACGCTTTATTCCCTTGATAAAGACGACTCAGGTCAAGTAGTCGATGTTTCAGAGACAGAATTACCAATATCTCAGCAAATGATAGCATTTGATAATCAGTTTTATAAGGATCCCAAAAATTCTAAAAAGAACTTTGATTTAATTGTGGACAATGCTTTCACTGCTAGAATATCTGGATCAGCCGTATTTGATATTGCCATGATTGTGCTCGGAAAGTTAAGTTGTCGTATTTGGCATAGCACTGAAATCTATGATGTGGCACCTGCGTTCGCTTTTATTAAAAACTTTGGTTCGTTGATTAATTTTTATAACGGAGAAGAGGCATCTCTTGATGATAAGGCTGTGATTGCGACTATGGATGTGAGTTTGTTTAATCAACTCGAAGAGTTAGGGGTCACAAAAAAAGGAGAGTGTTGTGATTGACAATTTATTGAGTGAATTAAAAATTAATCATATTGGCATCATAATTAATCCGAAGATGAAGCGAATGATCGAGAAAGAATCTGGTAATTGTTTTATAGAAGATACTATCCAGGGCGTTTCAGTATGCTTTGTGTGGGATGAGCTTATGCAAGTACATAGGGAATACATCACAAATGAGGGAAGAGCTGCAGCACATAAACTTGGTTTTAATCATGTCTGTTACGATATTGAGTCTAAAGAATTACTACAAAAGCTGCATAACTTCATTTTGAAGAACCGACTTGGAATTCGCTTGACCTTACCTGAACCCTCACCAACCGAGCAGTGCAATATTGTAAGTTTCTATAAAATCGTCGGTATTGGTATTGTTGAGTTTAACATCCTAACTTAATATGTTCACGACTACCCAATCAAATCTTGCAGCTCACTTCATTAAAGATTTGGGCATCCGGCCTGATGATCTTGTGTTTATGTTCACTGGTTTATTCGGTTTGGGGAGGCTTGAAAATGGATTAGCTACAATTGAAGGAGCTATTGAAGAAGCTCTTCCAAAAGGAACCCTCATTATTCCCACCTTTAGTTATAGCTGGAGTCAAGGTCAAAAATTTAATAAAGATACAGAATGTCCAGAGATGGGTAATTTTTCGAACTATGTTTTGGGTAAGTCTAACTATAAAAGATCTAGCAACCCCAATTTTTCTGTTTCAATCAGAGTCAATGATTATAACCAGCCACTAGCAGATCACTTTCTTAATGTGGGCGATGATTGCTTTGGAGATAAATCAATTTTTAGTAAAGTGGTGGAGTACGGACAAAAAAACAGAGCTTGGATTCTCCTACTAGGAGGGGCATTTAATGATGTCAAATATAGATCAACATTCATACATTATGCGCAGCAAAAGGTTGGAGTGCCTCATCGTTACGTTAAGACATTTTGTAGCCCTGATGGTTCGGATAGACGAGTTACGCAATTAGTCAGATGTTTTTCTGAAGCTGAGTATCTTGAGAATGGTGGAAATTCGGAAAATAGATGTTTTAAATTTCCCGTGGAGGAGGACTATTCATCTTATGGGGAAGAAGTCGAATCAAGCGGGTTGTTAGTTCAAAAACAGTTTGGATATTATCCCAGTAGGATGATATCCGTTAAAGAATCTGTAGATTTCTATATGGCTAGAATTAGAGAAAATCCTTATTATTGTATTGATAAGAATTCCCTGAATACATGAGTAAACTCGTATTAGAACTTACACCTTTGGATAGGGGCGATTCTGAGTTAAATACTCTACTCTTAGGTGCATGGTGTGACCCATCTAATAACCGTACGGCAATGATATCAGAGTACCATTGGGATGATAGAAGTAAGCTTTTTAGAGATTACCAATTGGTATGGAAACTTTATGAAAAGTATTTGTTAAAAATGACTCAGTCATTAAATCTAAAGCACAAAGTTAACCACTCTGTTGAATTCTGGCGAGTTATTGTTGGTCCTTGGCTTCATTATTTTATCTCAATCCTTTTAGATCGTTATGAAACACTCTCTTTTGCATCTAAAAACTATGACATTGACTACGCTAGGCTAGCTTCATATGATCGCGATGATTGGGTGCCTTTAGACTATGTTGATTTTAACTATCAATTTTATAGCGACGAGTGGAATCATTATTTATTTTCGGAAATCATAAAATTCACTGGCTTAGTTAAAGTGAAAGAAACATCATTCAAATTGAATCCATCCAACATAAGATATCCTCTAAGAAAGCCATCAAAAATAAAATCCTTCTTGTTTGCAATGACAAAATTTTTAAGAAATAAAGACAGAAAAGTTGTGTTTGTGGAAGTTGATTTACCCCAGAGGTTTCTTTACAAATTACTTTATAAATTGAAAAGTTTGTCTTTTGCCTACTACCTAAGAGCTAAGCCTAAATCGTTCAAGTTAAACTGGGATATGCGCGCCAATTTTTTTACTCCTAGTTCTGATGACACAGGTTTTGAACGACTTATTGATAAGCTTATTCCATTAAATATTCCGATCTCTTATTTGGAGGGATATCGATCTTTAGAAGAAGATTCTAAGAAAATTTTTCCAGAGAATGTGGACCTTATCGTTACTTCAGGTGCTTATTTTTCTAATGAGCACTTTAAAGTGTGGTGTGCTAGAAAAAAAAATGATGGTACTAAATTATGGGTTACGGTTCATGGAGGACATCATGGTACTGCGCTATTCAATGGACCCGGAAAGTTAACCGAAGAGATAGCTGATCGTTTTTATTCTTGGGGCTGGGGAAACTGTAATTGGCCTTCTCCCAAGCTCTCTTTGTTACGAGATTTAGAAATCAAAAAATCTGATAATAAGATTTTATTTATACCATATAGTGTTTCTAGATATAGTAATCATATTGATTCTTCGCCGTTATCTACTAGTTTCAATGGTTGCCTAGAATTACATTCTCGATTCTTCAATACACTCGATGGTCCAGTTTTCAAAGATGATATTCTCATCAGGCTTAAAAGTGGAAGAGATTTATGGGATTTAGATATCGAATACGGCAAATTTGGAATATCCAATTTCGTATACTCTAACGAACAATCTCTCATTGAAAGTTTCTCGAGATCTGCGTTGGTTATTGTTAGTTATGATTCAACAGTTTTTTTAGAAGCTCTGACGCTAAATATACCAACCTGTTTATTTATCAGAGAAGAGTATTGGGAAATGAACCAGATGGCGGCAGAATTTTTCAACGAGTTAAGAGCGTGTGGTGTACTGCATTATGATGAAAACTCTTTATTAAAACACATTATGGAAGTTAAAGATGACTATGATGAGTGGTGGTATTCAGATTCGGTACAGATGGTGGTAGGAATCTTCCTTAAGAAATTCGGGTTGAGCAGCATCTGTTGGGATGATGATTGGTTCCAAACTTTAGAAGAGGGAATCGGACAAGCTGACGCGTAAATATTGGTAAATAGATGTGACCAGCGCGTTCTAAAAATTTATTTTAAATTATTACTTCAATTAAGGGAGTGTTTTCAGCATGATTGGTAGTATTGTTGGTTTGATTCCTATCAAGGGGACTTCGGAGAGAGTTCCAAATAAAAATTTAAGAGAGTTTCATGGCAAATCTTTACTAGAAGTAAAGCTAGATCAGCTATCCAGAGCTGAAGGTTTTGATAAATTAATTGTCTCGTCTGAGAGCCCGAAAGTCTTGGATATTGCGATCGCTAATGGATTTGATATTCATGAACGTGACCCTAAGTACTCAACAAGCGACATCCCGATGAGCGAAGTGTATTCTTTTATCGCATCTGAGATTGAGGGTGATAATATTGCTTGGATAAACGCGACAAATCCTCTATCGGATTCACATGTTTATTCTAAAGCAGTAGAGTTATATCGTGAGATGGAAACTAGTTATGACTGTCTTCTGAGTGCTATTAATGTCCAAGAAAATATTTTTTACAATGGCGTACCCGTCAATTTTGTTCCAAATCCTTGGCCAAGATCTCAAGATCTTCATGGGTTATGTTCTTTAACCTTTGCGATAAATATTCTCAAAAGAACTGATATGATTAAGTGGGGCTCTTGTGTCGGGAGTTCACCCAGTTTCTATTATATGGATAAGTTAAGTTCTTGGGATATTGATACTCAAGAAGATTTTGATTTTTGCGAATTAATGTTTAAACGTCTATTCGCTAAGAACGATAATTAAAGCCAACTTGTAAAGGTCAGTAAGTAAAATGGATAAAATAAAATTGGACTTATTTCTCTTAAAGTCAAAACAAGACTTGGTAAGCGTACATGAGTTTTTTTCAAAAAGTATAAAAAAATGGTTCACCAAGGATGGTTCGCCTAAGGCTGAATACTTTCACGTCAGAGCATGTCCCATATGTCAAGCAGAGCTAAGTGTTGAAGAATTCGAGATTGATAATTTTGCCTACCATCGCTGTTTATCATGCAACTCCCTTTATACAAAACCTCATTTGAGAGATGGGGTGTTGGAGTCGTTATATAGTGATGGAACTTATCAATACTATCAGGATAATCTAGTAAAAAAAGGGAGCAAATTAAGAAAAGGCATACTTGAGCAGAGAAAATTCGAGCAAATTCGAGTATTACTAGAAAAAGATGAAGTTGATTTGTTGGATGTCGGTTGCGGCAGTGGCACTTTCCTCGACATATGTAATGAAAATGGATGGAATTCAGAAGGCGTGGATCCCTCCCCTAACTCAACTAGTACGCACAATATTACAATTCATCATGGTGATTTCAATGAAATGAGTTTTGAAAAAAAATTTGATGTTGTCACCTTCTGGGGAGTACTTGAACATCTTTCAGATCCTGTTTTAGCTGTAAAAAAAGCATGTGAAGTATTAGACCCTTCTGGAATGATTGTTTTTGAGGTTCCGTCTGCAAATTGCTTTATTAGTGAATATTTAAAAAAGGTTCCTTTTTCCCCCACTCGGTACATAGAAAGTGGTAGGCATAACATATTTTTTTCAAAGACGGTAATAGAAAAAATTGCTCAGGATTTTGATCTGGAGATAGTATCAATCGAAACAAATGGCTTGGATTTACAAACTATCCTTTTAGAAGAATTTGAGGTAGATATCACTGAGAGAATCATTAATATGCAGGATACTTTAAATGATCTTTTGTTGGGTGATCATTATAGAGTGTTTTTAAGGAAGACGGTTTGATTTACCGATATTATTGGATAATATAGAATGATAATAGACACCCTCAGCAATATAGAGATTTATAAGAATCTATCGCCTGATATCTATAAGGGCCTTTTGTTTTTAAAGGACATGAAACCTGATGTCGAATTAGGTGTTTACACTATAAATGATAACGTCAAAGCAATTGTTGAGGAGTACATGACGTCAGATCAAAGCAGTATTCTATTTGAGTCTCATAAGAGAGTAATAGATATACAGTACCCAATTTATGGAATAGAAAAAGTTTTGTGGTCGCCGATTGAAGGTATGGATACAGAAGTCCCATATCAAGACGAAGAGGACCGAACTTATTTCACAAGTCCACATAGCCAATCAACATATGCTGACATTGGAAATGGTATTTTCGCCATTTTTTTTGAAAAGGACGGGCATTCTCCTAAACATTGTGACGGTACTGCAGAGTTTATTAAAAAAGTTACAATCAAAGTTAACGTCGGAAGTGATCACTAGCATTCTAGGCTAGGGTTAGGGAGATGTTAGAATGAGTAAAAGTTTTGCGACCGTAAAAATTTTGGAATTAAAAATTACCTCTATGTTTACCGATCAGGTTGGAGAGGAGATTGGTTCTTTTTACTCAGACAGATTTGGTGTCCCGCATAAGGTAAGTTCACAGTATATAAAACAAAGAATAGCTTCTAACTATGATTTGAAGTTATCTAAATTTAACCGGGCTCTTTCCTTAAATTATCTAATTGTATCCATCATCAAATATCTTGGGCTTATGCTTTCAGTTTTTGTATTTTCAAAGAAAATAATAGGGAAGAGTCAAAAGTTTTCATTATTGATTGATGATATTCAACAGCAGAATGAGCTTGATAGATGGTATTCATTGGAGCAGGAGTTTACATCCCCGCAAACTGTTTACGTTGCTAAATCTAGGAATATTAAATCAGATACCAGTGTTGTCATTTCTCGTGAGATTTTAAAGGGCTATGATAGGAGTCTTTTGCTGCGTGGCAGTCTCAGATTCTTTTTTAGGGATCTTGTTTTTTTGGTTTGGTATTCCTTTAGGCTAAATATAAATCTGATTCATCTGCATTCATTCTTTATTAATGATTATTTATATTACTACTCTCTTTTCAAGATTTTTTCTGCCAAATATATGATCCAAGATAGAAATTTAGGTAGAACTAATGCGTTAAAGAATCATTTGTTTAAACAGTCTGGTGGTGTTGTGGCAGCATGTGTTCAGAAAAATATCGTTCAACATGATGGTCTAGCATTGTTCTATGACATTGATATTTTTTTCTCCTATGGCGATAAAACGTTGCAAGATGCGCTGTCTCTTGGAGGGAGGGTAGATCATGTTTTTCCAGTTGGGTCATTTGCTATGGAAAAATCTATACGCAAATTAGATACAGCTACTCTGAAGAAGAGTCCAAGCATTGATGTGTTGTTTGTAGGGATAAATGCCATAACTTCTTCAAGAACTGACTGGAGAGGTTATTACAAATCTGTTGCGTGGTTAGTTAAGCTCGCGAGTGAGTCACAAAACTTGCGTATAGCAATAAAGCATCACCCTAGTTGGATTTTTGATAAAAAAGAGTTGGAGATCATAGAGGGCAGCGGTATTACATATTTAGAGAAAAATATCGATAGTTACGAGTTGGCGTACCGGTCAAAATTTATCATTACCTATGGTTCGAGTATGGGTTATGAGCTGGCAGGACATGGATTAAATGTTATTTTTTTAGATCCAGATAAAGGGAATCCTTTTATCAATCAGTTTGTCCATGCAGACGAAAATGTGATAAGCGACTATAAAAATTTAAAGCGATGTATTCTTGCCCCTCCTAGGGTCGAATCTACTCAAAAAATAATTAAAAATAGTGATTATTGTTATTCAGACTCGCATGTATCCAAGCGAATATATGAATATTTGATCTCGGTCGCTGTTAATAATACATGCACCTAAGGATCGATTGATATGAAAGTTTTGGTGACAACAATACCTTTTGGAAATATGAATTCTCAACCTTTAGATCTTCTTGATGAGAACCATATCGAATATGTTATAAACCCACTTAATAGAAAGCTTCAGCCTGGAGAGCTAGCTGAATTAATAACGGATTTCGATGCTATAATCGCAGGCACAGAAGAGATAGGTCAGGAAGTTTTTGATCGTGGAAAGAATCTACGGTTTATATCTCGCGTCGGTATCGGCCTGGACTCTGTCGATTTAAGTGCAGCTAAAAGGAATAAAGTCAAGGTATCATACACCCCTGACGCGCCCGCGCCAGCTGTGGCGGAGTTAGCAATAGGTTTAATGCTCTCATTAGCAAGATCTATTACTAAGTCGAATACCGATTTCCTTAACGGCAAATGGGAGAGGTATTTTGGCTGTAGGCTATCGCAAATTAATATAGGGATTATTGGAGGTGGGCGAATTGGACGTAGGGTTATAAATCACCTCATTGGCTTTGGCTCGAAAAATATTTTTATCAATGATATTAATGATAATTTACAGGGTTTCGGAGACCATGTTACTGTTTGCAGTAAAGAACATATTTATGCAAACTCAGATATCATTTCCCTTCATGTACCGTTAACTAACAAAACATACAATATGATAACGAAAGATCAACTCAGGTTGATGAAGGAATCTGCCTATATCATTAATACTTCGAGAGGCGGGATAATAAACGAAGATGACTTATTTAATGCCCTCGAGGATGGAATTATTGGGGGTGCAGCTATAGATACTTATGAACAAGAGCCATATTTTGGAAAACTGTCGTATTGCGATAATTGTATTAATACTGCGCATATGGGTTCAATGACAGTAGATTGTAGATCCAGTATGGAAATAGAAGCAACGCAAGAAGTTATCAGGTTTTTTAGGGGTGAATCGTTACTTTCCGAGGTTCCTCCAAGCGAATATTCAGCACAAACTTTATTTGGTGTGTCTAGATGAGAAAGTCAATTTTAATAATATTTATTACGGTATTTCTAGGCATGCTTACATTGTTAGCGCAACCTAAAGCACGCCATATAATTTTTACAGGGATCATACACTTTCCTGAGTTTGCGTTTATGCAGTCGATGAAGGGTGGGCTTGTTACTCGCGATTTCGATAGAGTCTTACCATGGCTGTATCGGCAATATGATTTAGCAAATTCTTATGGCGGACAAAACAATCGACTCACACCAGGCCTGTTGGAAAATGTTAAGAAAGCATATGAGGTGGCTGTCTTAAGGGAAGAGCGAGAAAGATTTATTGATCTTTTAGAAAAAGTTTATTTTTTAAATCCGAGGCATATAGATATTAATATCATGTTGGCAAGTGCTTACCAATTTAAAGACGTAGAAAAATCTTTAAGCTATCTTGATAAGGCAATGATGATTCTTCCCTCAGACCAGCGTATTTTCCAATTGGCGAATATTATAGTTCGAAAATCCAGTGATACAGAGGATAAGAAAGCATGGTGCGCTGCATACAAGAGTGCGCAATTTGGAGACTATAAAGAGTCTAAGTCGTCAACGCTTCTTGGTATTGGTTTTAGAAGATTGGCGCTGGAGTTTTCGAAAGATAATGTTCGAGATTTATTTTTGAATGAAGGTGTCCAGTTGGGTGAGCGGACAAAATATGAATTTATACTTGGAGGTCAAAATCAGCTAATTTCACCATCTTTAAGATTGGCCGTAGGTGGCGGATTAGAAGTGTCTTTTCACAATATACAACTTTATTCAGAGGGCCGACTTTTTCGCTCTTACAAAGAAGATGCTATTTCTCTCTACCCTGAAACTGGTTACTTTATCGATGGTAGCGTTATTTCGATGAACCCTAGGGGAGAGAATATTTTTTTTGAGTTGCCGGGTATTGTCGATCACTTAGCGGATAAGGTCGTAATTGAAGCAACGATTAAAAAATTAGCTCTTAATAATTCCACCTCTTGCGATTCTTAAAGTGACTCTCTCAAAACAACAAAAAAGAACTGGTCTATCTGTGCTGATTATTGTGTTGATAGCTTTTCTAGTGGGCTCGGTTAACTCAATTGGCGCTTTATGGAAGTCAGTGTATATTTTAGAAGGACAGTCACTCGGAGAATATAATTCTGTTGAAATGGATGTCCTTAGTTCTTTCGAAAAGTCTTATAAGTCAATTCGTCGGCCACATAGCACTAATGTCGAAAAAGTACGGTTATACATATCAGAGAAGAACCAAAAGAAGTTAGTAGCGAAACTTCCACTCTCAGTTAAAGAGTGGGTTGATGGTCTTATCGTTGACGCAGGTGAACTAAAAAAAATAAGTGTCAAGCACAGAGGAGATAACCCAAATAATTGGTTGCATGATAAAAAGTCCTGGAGAATTAAAAGAAAGAAAAGCAATTTAAAAGATGGAATGAGGGTGTTCAATTATTCTTTACCTAGAGACACTGCCCTCATCAATACCTATTTGGGTTACTACATAGCTCAGCGGATGAATATTTCAGTTCCAAAGTACCAATTTGTGGAACTGTATATTAATGATAAGTACCAGGGGCTGTATCTAGAGACTCAGCATATAGATGAAAACTTCTTAAGAATGACTGGCTCCATGCCTGTTAACGTATATAAAGGCACTCCCTCCAGAACAGACAAGCCACTTAATCAGGATAACGACCTTTTTAATAACCCATATTTGTGGGAAAAAAGAGCTGTGTTCAATGCTCGGGCTGAGTCTGATTACTCTGATCTAGAAGAATTTTTGACTTTAACAAGGTCCTCTGTAAATGATCTCTCGAAATTACAGAAGCTAAAAAAGATTGCTAACGTGGAGCGGTGGGCCCGATTCTCTGCATATGAAACTATTATGCAGTCTTGGCACAACTATGAAGCAAACAATATGTACCTTATCAGTGATCCCTGGCGAGGCGAAGTTTATCCTATAGCTTTTGACACAATTTTCAATGATACAAAATCCCGCTTACTGGTTACAGAGCCATTTATAATGGACAATGCTGCACATGCTTTAACCGAGGTTTATACCAACAACTCCAGTTTCCTTTATGAAAAGTATAAAATACTGAACAGTCTTATTGAGAAGGACTTCTATAGCGAAATAAGAAAAGAGGCTTCCCGTATCTTTGAATTCATAAAGCAGTCATGGAGAGATGATCCGTCTCACGTTCAATTTGCCCTTACAAATGAGTTTGATAAGAGCTTGATGTTTGATGGCGCTATGGAACGTGAATTCAAAAAGCTTTTGCAAAGAATAGATTTTATTGAGAGTGAACTTAAGAGAGGTCTTGAATCACCCAAATTAGTCTCTTGGAGGCAAACTGGGGATAGGTTAGATCTTGTCATTGACGCCTATACACCTACTAACAAAATAAAAGTATGCTCAATTGTCGGTGCGCAGCCCAAGCGGCTTTGGATAGCGAGCCAAGACTCCCTTCTATTTGAAGGTACAGTAGATCAGAATGGATGCTCTATATTTGATATTGCTTTGACCTCAAATAGAATAAGGCCTCAAGATGATAGGTCACGGATAACAACGTTTAAAGCTGGTGTTGGATTCGAAATAAAACCCACAATATTTTCATTCTTACTTGATGAAGCGGCTCCAGTTACAGAAGTATCTGTCATGTTTTTTGGGTCTAATGAATTTAAGCTTTCTGAGAGAGATATAGACCTTAAAAAGTACTCCAGCGCAATAGGTAATACGCCGTTGAATCTTGCACCCGAAGTCGAAGAATTGGTTTGGCAGGGTACGGTCTATATCGAGAAGCTAGTGATCATTGACCAGCCGATTACTATATTGCCCGGTACAATCATCGAATTGGGCCCAGATGCATCAGTTATTTTTAAAAATAGAGTTAAATCTATTGGGTCTCAAGAAAAAAATATTAAATTTATAAGAGCTGGAGCTGGAGAACATCCGTGGGGAGTTGTAGCTCTCGTTGGTGAGGGAACTAGTGATTCGACTTTTAAATATACAAATATGTCAGGCGGTAGTGGTGGCACTTTTGATGGGTATGTATTTACTGGGATGTTCTCTATTTATTCTTCTAAAAGGGTCGATATGTCTAACCTTAGCATTTCCAATAATGTTAACTATGATGATCTTATTCATATTTTGTATTCGAGTGAAATAAGCCTATCAAACTCGATGATTTATGATGCGAAATCAGATGCAATTGATATCGATATTTCTGATA
>JAERSJ010000107.1 GCA_016845825.1 Methanobacteriota archaeon | reverse complement strand
AAGTGCAAACCAATTTACAAGACTTTTTCAGGATGGTCTTCATCTGACATCGACATTCCTAAAGGTATAATTCCTGATGAAATGGAAACTTTTTTGAATTTTATTTCAGAAAATTTAAGTATTCCAATAAGCATTGTTTCTCTCGGTCCAGGTAGGGACGAAACAATTATTCTTTAACTATTGTTAGTCTCGTCCTCATCATCGTCGTCATCATCAAAATAGGATTGAACTCTTTCTATTTCTTTTTCAACTCTATGATTTAAATTAATTGCAAATTTAGCAAGTACCATTACTAGTACCGTAACAGCAATAGCGCTGATGTACATTCCTTGTAGAGTTCCGTCATCGGTATTTGGCAATATGTATTCTACTGTAGCTATTATTGTGTCTTTCCAGACCAAAGCGACCACAAGACCAAAAGCAGTCATCACCGAGGACAAAACTATACCTCTAACATTTAATTTTTCAACATTTTCTTTAAAATCACTCATCGTTTTCCTCAATAACATTCTTTTCCTTAAGACTTATGTCGTATACTGAAAATATAAATAAATCTGGATTTTTCTTTATTCTTTCGACACATGAACCACACATTGGTTGTATAAAACCCTGGTTTTCATCATGTTTATGTCTTAAATCTCCTTCATAGCAGTGAGATACTAAAAACTCAGCTTCGGAAGGCTGATTTAATTTAGTCGGAGTTAATCCGTGAACATCGACACACATTCTACAATACATGTTATACCATATGATTTACTGGAAATGTGGTATTATAGTTATGCTGATTAATTTTAAATAAGACTAGCGAGTCGAAAAATTATGGCAAAAGAAAAGAAGACACAGGGTTTTCAGTCTGCAGCAGGTCTAATTCGTTATTTTGATGCAGAAGATAGTAATGCCATTCAGATTTCTCGGTGGGGAGTTATGCTGGCATGTTTGCTGGCTATAATTGTAGTTGAGTTAGCAGAGGCAGTAGGTCGAGAAACAAGTGCATATGTTCTTGCAGTCGGTGTCGTTGTTTTAATTTTAAACGAGATACGAAATAGCCGTTCAGGTTCTGTATAATTTTATTAACGTTTTTCTAAATCAGGAATTATGAAGCTTTGTGATTTTTGTGGTTTTGTAATTAAAGAGCACGACACGAAGTGTTCTAATTGTAGAATGGTGGTCCCCGGAAGGGAGGCGATGTTTACTCCACCTAAAGTTGAAATGGCGAGGCCGGAGTCCAAATCATCATTGCCATATCGAGGTATTTCGGGTTATATTCCAAAGAAGCTAATAGCTCTTTTACTTGTCGTAGGTCTTTTTGCTTCACCTCAAACCCAAATTTTGTTAAACGATGGAATGGATTATTGGGATCAAATAAATACTCCGTATTACACAATACCAGAGCAGATAACATTGACTTACGTCAGAAATTTTGAAGTTTTCTTAGGTGAAGGCGATGAAGCTGAATATACCTTAACACTCAGTATTCCAGAAGATCGTCCTTCCGGTTCTCAGTCTGATATAACAAATTGGCAAATAATAGATAATTTGCAAGTTAGTCCAATGTATAATCTTACTACTGAGGGGAGAATGGAATGGAGAAATAATTTAACAGGTTCTGAACGAGACTACATTAGTTTGGAGTATACTGCAACAATTAATCTTATACGTCCAGATATTAAGATTTCAGATTCAGCTAAAGTAAGTGATATTCCCGCTGAGTTTAACAACTATTTGGAAGATGAGTGGTTGATTGAACCTAGTAACGAACAAGTTCAGCAATTAGCATTGCAATTATCTAACGGAACCGATGGAAATGTGATAATGATATTAAAAAATATTTTTGATTATATTGAAAATAATTACAAGTACCAAAAATCATCCGTTCCCAAAAGTTGTCCAGACACAATTGTAGGGAAAGTAGGAGATTGCGATGATTTTTCAATTCTATTCAGCTCTATAGCTAGGGCTGCAGGCATCCCTGCTTGGCTTGAACTAGGGATAATTCCAGCATTTATTGATGCAAGTTCTGGTTGTGATTTGAGAGACTGGGGAGGGCATGCTTGGGTTAATGCAGTTGTACCTCTCAATGATGGGACTTTTACTGTTGTGAACATTGATCTTGCCAATTCGTATTTTATGTGGTTACCTCCATATAGAATATCTGATTGGGTGGATAATGGTAATGGAGATGATTTAGATTCATACTATTATCTTTTTAGCAGTAAAGGGATCAATTCACAGGCAACCTATTTGGAGAATTCATATGTTTCTCAGTGTGAAGTCCAAGGAGAGATTAAGCTAACAGAATTAGATCTGAATTTATGATAGTTAACAGATTTTTAGAAGAGGATTTAGACAATTTGATGTTATTTTTAGATGATAATATAACTGAAAATTATGAAAAGGGAGTATTTCTTACAATCATGAAACGATGGCCTGAGGGTTTTTTGGTTATGAGATTTGATGATAATATTGTTGGCGTGGCTTGTGGTGCTATCCAGCCTAACTCTAAGCTAAGGATTCTAATTATAGCTCTGGCAAAAGATTTTAGGAGAAAAGGTTACGGTCGTAAACTTTTAAATATGATGATTGAAAGAAGCCTTGGTTACGGTGTAAAGAAGGTAACGCTAGAGGTAAGAAAAGATTCGTCTGCAATATATTTTTACCGTAAATTAAATTTTTCTAGCGTAGATGTTTTACCATGTTATTATCAAGATGGCTGTGACGGAATAGTGATGGAGAAGCAAATTTAGCTATACTCGAGAGTAAGCAAATCTTTTTATACACCCCTAAATCAACGAGATTCCCACCGAGGGAATTAACCATGGCAGACAAAAACGAAGACGGTAGTGTTGACGAAATAACGGCTTGTCCAGATTGTAAGGGAACACATTTGAAACGTGATTACGATCATGCAGAAATTGTCTGTGCAGATTGTGGTTTGGTTTTAGAAGATAATATTGTTGATACTGGTCCCGAGTGGAGAGCATTTGACATGCAACAAGAAAATGCCCTTGCAAGGGCTGGACCGCCAATGTCAACTACACTTCCTGATAAAGGATTGTCAACTGAGATTTCACCAACTAATAGAGATTATTATGGAAGATCAATTTCGAATAAGAATCAGTCAATGCTTTTCAGAATGAGAAAATGGCAAAGAAGGGCTCGTGCATCCAAGTCCGCAGAGAGAAATATGGCTGTAGCTATGCGTGAGATGCAGGCTGTAGCTACGAATTTGAAGCTACCAAGACGAATTCAAGAGACTGCTGCTTTCATTTACAGAAGAGCCATACAAGAACAATCTTTGAGTGGAAGGGCAATTGAAATGGTCGCCTGTGCGGCACTATATGCTGCATGTAGGCAAGAAGGAGTTCCTAGAACACTTACCGAAATTAGTAGGCACAGTCGTTATTCGAGAAAAGAAATTTCTAGAACATATCAGGTAATGGTTAAAGCCTTGAAAATGCATTCGATGCCACCTTTACCAGAGGATTACCTGCCACGTATTTGTTCTAAATTGGAGTTGTCTCCTAAGGTTGAAGGGGCTGCTAGAGATTTGTTAAGAGCTGCACAAGATGTTCCACTGACTAACTCAGTTCCAATTTCCCTTGCAGCTGCAGCAGTTTACATAGCATCTATTGTAAATAATGAAAGGAGAAAGCAGAAAGATGTTGCAAGAGCGGCAGATTTAACTGAAGTTACAATTAGAAGTAGATATAAGGAAATGGCACAATTTTTGAACATAGATATACATATCTAATTTAATGATTGATCAAGCTATCTACAGACGTTTCAATCATACTGTTGCTTCTTGTTTTGTAATATATTTTCTCTTTCCAGAATATATATTTGGTATTGATAGATTGTATCTTGTTGTTATGTTTTGGCTTAGTATAGTATTAATTGAACATTTTAGACTTTCTGGAACTTTCGCACTGGATGGGATGAGAGAATATGAAAGTAATAGAGTTGCCGGTTTCGTTTGGTTTGCAACCGGAACATGTACAATCTTATTTTTTTATGAAATCGGCGTCTTCCCCGAAATATTTGCAGTTTCAACTATCATAATGGCTTCACTTGTCGACCCTCTAATCGGAGAATGTAACAAAAAGTATGGAGACTTACAGGGTTTTTTCGCAGGATTTATTGCTAGTGTATTGATTTATCAACTAATTATTGGTTCTTTATTTTATTCGGTAATCGGTGGTCTAGTGGCAGTTTTAGTTGAAAGACCTAAGTTCAAGTGGTTAGATGATGATTTGTTAATGCAAATTTTCCCTATACTAATTATGACAATTTTCTATGTGTCTGGATTAGGTCCAGACTTGCCTGTTTCATTAGGAAGTGATTAAGTGGAATTCACTAAATTTTATATTGGAATTTTGTACACAGTATTGGTCATTTGCTCAATTGCATTTTACTTAAATAATTATTATATCATAGCTTCCTTATTGATTCTCGGTAACATATTGCCAGGCTATAAATTAGCGTTATCATTGATGGTGAAGCATGAAGATTAATTACAAAAACCGATGGGACAATATTCAAAGTAATCTTGGCGAAATGGATGCATTTGTGTCTGCACTACCAGGGAATACAAGATATCTAGCTAATTCTGATTCACCTCCGGGCAGCCCTCCCGGTTCAACAATGAATTACGTTGTTATTCCAAAGAGAGGAGAGCCCATAGCTATAACTTCATCACTTGAAGAACATAGATGTAGGCATGAATCTTCCGTGAAAGATATAAGATGTTGGACTACTTATCCCGATATTGAATCAGACGGTAAAAATTCTTTAGATGTTCTTAAATCAACACTTTCGGATATTAAGGCTAAAAAAATATTTGCAGATACTAAGATAAAAGTAGGTAGATCGATTGGCATTTCAGTAAGTTCAAAAATAAATGAATTAAGATCAATCAAATCTGAGGAAGAGCTTGATAGAATTAAGAAAGCTATTAAGCATTCAGATTCCGGGCAATCATTTGCACATAATTTGGTTGAGTCAGGCGAGGGCCTTACAGAGAAAGAGGTTAGATCTGAAATAGATTATTTTATGTCAAGAAAGGGAATTCAAGAAAATTCATTTGGTACCATAGTAGCTTCGGGCCCTAATTCAGCACATTCTCATCATTCAAACACAGATCGAAAATTGGAATTAGGAGATCCAGTTATCTGTGATTTTGGAGTTTTTTGGGACGGATACTGTTCAGATATAACTAGAACTTACTTCGTTGGAGGCTCTCCATCGGAAGAGTGGAAAAAAATATATAATATCGTTATGGAAGCAAATAAGAGATCTACTGAAGCTTTGATTGTAGGTAGCACAGGTCATAAAGTAGACAAAGCAGGACGTGATTTCATAAGAAAGAAAGGATATGGAGCTAATTTTGTACATGGAACTGGGCATGGTTTTGGTTTAGAGATACACGAATATCCTTCTATAACTTATAAATCTAGAGTTAAAATTGAGAATTCAATGGCAGTTACTATTGAGCCTGGAATTTATATTCCCGGGAAAGGCGGTATTCGTATAGAAGATGATGTTTTACCGCATGGTTCTGAGCCTATTATCTTAACAAAGGCCAAAAAGGAGATTTATTAGTGTCAGCTGCAAGTTTAGTAGTTAAAAGACTTCTTGAAAAGAAACCAAAGACTAGGCAGGATATACAACTAATTAAGTTGGAAGTTGCAAGAGAAGAAAAATTCGATGCAATACCTCCAAATAATCAGCTTCTAGCTGAAATAGATGCTAAAGAAGAGCCAGAGTTAGCTAAATTATTAAGAGTAAAACCAATGCGTACAAGTGCAGGAGTCACTCCCGTTGCAATTATGACTTCGCCAGCTCCTTGTCCACATGGTACGTGTACTTTTTGCCCCGGAGGACCAAAGAATGATAGCCCTCAATCATATACTGGACATGAACCTGCAGCGAGGAGAGGTAAAAGGCACAACTATAATTCTAAGTCACAGGTTGAATCAAGATTAGAGCAATATATTAGAAACGGACATCCTACCGATAAAATAGAAATAATAGTAATGGGAGGTACTTTTACATCAAGAGCCCCTGACTATCAAGACGAATTTTTAAAGGGAGCATTTTCAACACTCAATGGAAAAGAATTGCCTCTTGAAGAGGCACTTCAGGTAAATGGCGATGCTAAACATAAATGTGTAGCTCTGACAATTGAAACTAGGCCAACAGAATGTACACCATGGTCTGTTTTTCAAATGCGAAAACAGGGGGCCACACGTGTTGAAATTGGTGTCCAGTGTTTGGATGATGAAGTACACAGTAAATTAAATCGTAAACAACTTGTTGAAGACGTAGTTAAGGCTACAAAATTGCTAAAAGAAGCCGGTTTGAAAGTTGTCTATCATTTAATGCCAGGATTGCCAGGTATGAATCCTGAGAAAGATTTAAGAGATTTTAAAAGATTATTTGAAGAAGAAGAGTTTCAACCAGATATGCTGAAGTTGTATCCTACTCTTTTGGTCAAAGGTTCAGCTTTGGCCCGTAATCCTGGTGACTTTGTTCCTTACGATACTGAAACAGCAGCCAGCTTAATTGCAGATCTTAAAGAGATAGTTCCTCCGTATGTTAGGATACAAAGAATTCAAAGAGATATTCCCAAGCCTCAGATTATTGCAGGAGTTATGAATTCGAATTTACGGCAATATGCAAGAAGAGAGTTGAAAGCAAGAGGTAAGAAGTGTAATTGTATTAATTGTAGAGAATTATGGAGAGCCCAGATAGATCCTTCAACTGCAGAATTAAAAGAGATTAAGTACAGATCTAGTGGAGGTGATGAATACTTCTTGTCTTTCGAATCAGGTACCAAACTATTGGGATATTTGCGTTTGAGATTAGATGATAATGCTACAGTTCGTGAGTTAAAAGTAACCGGACAGGCAGCAAATATAGGTAAGACAGGAACTGGCGTCCAGCATATGGGACTAGGTAGTAAGTTAATGAAGATAGCTGAAGAAAAGGCCGCAGCTTATTCAAAAATTCGAGTAACTCATGGGCCAGGTACGCGGCTTTATTATGAGAAATTAGGGTATGAATTGCAAGATTATTACATGGTTAAAAACTTGTCTTAATTTATGACATTATCTAGCTTCAGCCAGGATATCTCTAAAGTTGATTGGGATAGACATATTGATGATTTGATTAATAATCACAGAATATTTCCAACAAAAAAAGAATTATATTTATCCTTAAAGAGGGAACTTTCTGAAAAAACGGAAGGTGTCAATTTTGGAGTTCTTTTATCTGGAGGGGTTGACTCCTCTATTATAGCTAAGATATGCAAAGATCTGGGTAGAGATTTCCGTTGTTTTTGTGTTGGTATTAAGGGTTCAAAGGATATTTTTCATGCCCAAAAATTTTCGGCTTACTTCAATCTAGATTTAGTTGTTAAAGAATATTCTCTAGGTGAGGTAGAATTATTGCTAAAAGAAGTGATTGATGTTCTGCCGATACCTGCTATAGAAGAAGATAATTACATTGAATACATTGTCAAGCTTACAGTTTCTGCAGTCAACTTAGGTTCTATGAGGCTCGGCAGTGAAGAGTTGTTCTTGTCTGGAATTGGAGCTGAAGAACTCTTTGCAGGATACGAAAGACATTCGAAAGCTGCCAAAGGAGGAGGAACTTGGAGAGGCTTAAGAATTGGAGATCTGAGAGATGAAAGCATAAGTGGACTTAAGAGAATGTACAATCTTGTTTATGAGAGAGATAAGTTAATTTCTTCTCACATCTCAAAATCATTATTAGCTCCTTACTTATCGGATGACGTAATTATTCAGGCTATGAATATGGGCAATTATCAGAAGATTGATTCATTAAGCAATAAAAAAATTCTTCGAAATATCGCTCTGGACTTGGAGATACCAGAGGATTTTTCTAATCGCAAGAAAAAAGGTGCTCAATACGGAAGTGGCTTCGATAAAGCAATATTAAAACTTGCAAAGGAGAATGGTTTTAAGCTTAAAAAAAGATATATTGAAAGCTTAATTAGTGAGTAATAAGTTTATTGTGAATATTTTATAAGTAACTATCTTGATAATAAATTATGTTACAACACACTAATATCAAAAGAAGTGATGTCCTATGATTGGCGAGTCTGCACCTAATTTTACATTGAAAAATACGTCTAAGGAAGATGTATCATTGGCAGATTATGCAGGAAAAACTGTTATTTTAGCATTTTATCCAGGCGCATTTACAGGGGTTTGCGATACTGAAATGTGTTCATTTCAAGACAATTTGTCAAAGTTAAATGAATCTAATTCAGATGTAATTGGCATAAGCGTCGATTCTCCATGGGCTAACGCTGAATTTGCATCTAAGTATAACCTTAAATTTGAATTATTGTCTGATATAGACAGGGAAGTTGTTGAGGCATATGATGCTAAATTTATCGGTCTTGGCGGTATTGAAGGTTATGAAAGTGCTAATAGAGTAGTTGTTGTTATTGATAAAGAAGGCATAGTTAGGCACAGGTGGGTAGCTGAGAATCCTGGCGTAGAACCTGATTATGATAAGATAGTTTCTTTTGCGCAATCACTTAATTAATCTAAAATCTTAATTCTAGAATAAACTTAGACTGTCTGAATTAGCCATTCTATCTAAAGTTTCAGTAACTATTGAGGTAGGGCCAAGCACTTCCTTCGCATGTAGGAACATGCATCTTATTTCATTTCTTTCTAAACCTTCAAGTGAAGGCATTATGTTGGATCTAATAACTCTGTCCAAGGCTAATTCTGGCCCATACTTCTTAATCGAATTAAATATGGTTACCATTGAATCGATAAGTAATGCAGGTCCAATTTTCCTAAAGGTACGTACTCCAAGAGGAGTTTCGTCACCACGCTTAGGGGCTTCGCCAGGAGTTAAGAATTTTACCAGTTTTTCGTGACAAGCGTACATATTTCCATCTTCGTCGTAGAAGTCAAATTTCTTTTGTGGAAAATGGCGGCATTTTTCTCCAAATTTCCACAAACCATCGCCGTCAGGCCTGTCTGGAACTAGTCCAAGTTTTTTGAGCTTAAAATAAACAAAAACAGGCATACGGTGGTATTCATCCTCAGGAAGCGGTAATCCAATTTCAACAAAAGCAAAACGTCGCATTAGAGCAAAACCAACGTTGAATAAGGTATTTTTATCCTGAGTATTCATAGTTCCTATAATACGGAATTCTGGCGGCATCATGAATGGAGCGCCTCCAGTTTCTTTGTGCGTTAGTAAAGGTTGCTTATCTCTATACTCAAAAACTGTAAACAATTTACCAAACGCTTCATCAATATTAGCTCGGTTAAACTCATCAATAACAAGATAGTGAGGTTTACCTCTTTCACGAATCGATTTTTCACATAATTTTGCAGCCTCAGCTACATATCCATCCTTGAAGTAGTACCCACCAGAATCATCAGGAGAGATACCGCCAATAACATCGAAATTCGACCATTCTGCATTTGCTGTAACAATGGTATAGTTTGGAGCCATGCTACCATTTGGTTGTTCAATTTCACCACATAATTTTGTTAATAATATGTTTGATAATGCAGTTTTACCAGTTCCAGGTTCTCCGAAAAGCATAATGTTCTTACCAGAAGTTAAATGAGTTATTACTTCATCAACAGTTTCTTGCGTAGTAGAGTATGCTTCAGCTATTTCATGAAAATCCACATCGTAGTCAACTTCTATTGCTTGTCTGATTTCAACAGATTGATCTACAGTATCCATCATTGTTTTTTCAACTAATTCTAGATCGGGTGTATGTTCAGTAGTGTGTTTGAGTTCAACTTGGAATTCATCACCATACTCGTTCATCAAAAATTCCATAGCCGAGTCAACAGTCCATTCGGGCATTGCCTTTTGTTCACCCGGAACTGATGGCGCAAAAGCATCCTGACGATTAGGCATTGCTGCATCGCTAGCTATTGAAAGTTCACGTAGTTTTTGAGATCCAAATCTATAGCTTAGCCAGAAACCTACGGCAGTTACTAAAGCAGATAAGACGAGATTAAATTGCTCATCTCCGTCCTCTGGCCACTCAATTTCATTACCACCAAGAACTACTGGAGCAATAAATGTTCCGAAAAGAGCGAAAATTCCAGATGCAAAAATTACGAAATAGGCGACACCCATAGATCCAGCTTCACCTCTTCTTTTACGATAAAATGAAACCATTCCAATGGTTGCTACTCCAAGAGCCATGATAGTTAGTGCAGTATCATTCTCGTCAAATCCTAGACCTCCATCTTCACTAGTTACTACATTGAAAACTAGTATGAGAAATTGTAGACCAAGACCGGAGAGAATCATAGAGAAGTATTTTGCTTCATCAATGTCGTTAATCTTAGTATTGGAAATCAGCGAATTAGCAACTCCCAGGAAGAGGAACGTCGCAGATAGCAGTAGTATCATGTTACTTCCATTTCCTAAGTCAAAAGGTACGGCTTGTAAATTCTTATAACCTTTATTTTGACATTCTGTCCTTAGATCTTCTGGGACATTATTTTTTAAATCAAGAAGCTCTGAAGGAGTATATTCTCCATCACAAATTGCATAAGGACCAAGTGAGTAATTATAGAATACAGAGGAAAATAATAATGCAGCAGCTATGATGAATATGTAGAAAGTAAGACTAGGCGGATCATTCAGTGAACGCCCTAGAGAAGTTCTTATTAGTAAAACACCAGAAGCTACAATTAATCCTACAGTACAAACAAGGCCAATAGTTAGAGGCAATGCAAAAATAACTTTATTCAACAATCCGCCGTATATTGCAAATAAGATAGTTTCAACAACCGCGAAACCTATAACTGGTATGATTATTGCAGTGTTTGAAACTTTATTGTAAATATAAAATGCAGTAGTTAAAAGAAGAAGATTAAGAATAATAAATGAAAAAGTACTAATAAATTTCATGTTGACTGGACAACCGTATCTTTCTTCATCTTCGACAGTACCATTTTCGTTACGGTCAGTTAATTGAATATAATATCCTTCATCATTAACTTCTTGAAATTCTTCATATACTTGACTATCCCAAATTTCACAGTTGAATGGTTCTCCTGAGAAAGGTTCTGCAACTCCTCTTCCAATTAGAACAGTAATTCCATTTATTTCCTTATTGTAGGGTGTAGTAGGCTTGTATCCATCTGAAGATTCTTGATCCGTTCCAGGCACACTAGATACAGCTAATCCAATTACTCCTGAAAGTAATAATATAGAAATTACAACTATGGTTAAAGGTGCAATGTAATTCAATTCTCCTTTTGATAGGAATATTCTATCAAGTCTTTTGTTTAAGTCTCCAAATATTTTTCCCATGTCTGAGAACTGCTCAGTAAATTTGGTGAAACTGCTTTCAGATTTTTCCTCTGAAGCTTCAGTTTCAGTAGCATTTAGAGTCTCTTCCAATAATTTTTCTTCTTCACTTATCTCTTCTGAGTCAGGTTCAGTATTTTCTACATCGTCCAGATTCATCTCAGCTATATCTGAAGAAAGATCGTTAGGAACATCGGCTGGAGAGTCTTGTGGTGGAGCCTCTTTAACAGATGGTTCAAAATCAGATCCACACATGCTACATGTAAGAGCACTATCTTCCTCTTCCATTTCACATACCGGGCAGACCTTCATAGCCGTTCACAGACTACTCCATTAAAATGTTATCTCATAGTTTTGTTCATAATCGTACTCAGTAAAAATCAAAAACTTTAAATAGAAGGTCTGGTAAAATCAACTCTATGAAAGAGCAATTACAACAAATACAAGCGGTAGCAGTAGTTACATTTCTTTGTATTCTAATTTCCGTTAATAGCACTGGAGATTACGGGAAATGGTTTGTAGTTGACGGAGCAAGAGAAACCGTAGACCCAGAAACTGGAAATGTCACTCAATATAATACATTCCAATATCATTATTATTTAGATTCATATTTGTTGACCGATACCACAGGAAATAGTAACTCAGTTACCTATGAGAGTCAAGATTGCGTTTATTGTCTAAATAAAGTTGATTCAGCCAATAATGCAAAAATGACAGCGTACGCAGCTGGTCTTCTGGCTTTGGTTGTTGCCTACATGGCAAATAATGCAGTGAGTAGTCTTCATCAGAATACTTTGCGAAGTGCGCTTAAAAATTTGAAATATTTTGCAATTATTGTCCTGATAGTAGGGTTTTTGTCTACATTTTTGTTTTACACTACTTGGTCAGATGCATTAATACAAGATGAAGTTGCACTTTCATCAACAAATACTGAAGGTTCTGATTCGAATAAAGAACTGGGTTGTATCAAAAATTTGTTGACTTTTTACGGTGAGGGAAATTGTGAGGAATATGTTCAGTTACAAGCAGGTGAAGCAGATAGAATAACTGGAAGATTAGGGCCTGTTTCATGGAGTCCAGGAATAGGTTTTTTTATTGTTTTGATAGGTACAGCTCTTACTGGAGGAGGAACACTCTACATATTAGGGAATATCGATGAAGAATGGCAAGCGATTTTGAAAAAGCAGGAATTAATTGAAAGGCAGCAAAAGATCCATGACGGTGAGTTAGAAAAAAGCAAGGAACTAATGCAAGAATTTGAAGATACCGAAGAAAGGTTGAAAGAGGCTGAGAAAAGAATCGAAGATGTTCGAGCTTCAACTAACGACATAGATTATGACGGAATTGATGACTTAGAAAACGAATTAGATCGTATTACGGCCCTTAATCAGAGTGTCAATACACTAAATAGTTCCCTAGAATCCAAATTGAAAACTGCAAGAGTCGCAACATCAGAAGTTGAGAAGAGAGCTAGAATGGCTGAAAAGGAGTTGTTAGACGATCTTTCCGCAAAGAATAATCTTGAAAAAGAAATTGAAGATTTGAGAGCTAAACACGAAAACGATATGCGTCTTAGTGATAGAATGACAAGAGAAATAGGTTCTCTAAGGACGATGAGCGACGATGCCGAAACTAAAGCAGTTGACGCTGAGAGGAAATTGAAGTTAGAGAAGCCAGATACAGTTAATGCTTTAGAGTCTTATGATTCTGTTAAAGCTTCTTACGATAAAACTGTTCAGGAAAAGAATAATTTAGAAAAAGAGATTATGGAATTGGAACAGCACACATTAGAAGCTAATGAAAGGGAAAAATCTGCCCTTGCGGAAAGAAACGAGGCTATTAACAGAAGAAAAGAATTGGATAGAGAGGTCAAACTAATGGAAAAGAATAAGAAAAGAATAAATGATAAATTTACGACATTGACTACAAATTTGGAAAAGGCGAAAAAAGAGCTTAATGACGCAAGAGAAAAGGCATCATTAACTATGAATGAATTAGATATTGAAAGGCAAACAATAATTGAACTCGAGCAAAGTAGTGAACAATTTAGGCAAAAAGAAAATGAAATACTTGGTATGACTGATTCACTCAAGGAATTGCAAGAGCAGGTTGATAATCAAAAGGAATCCAATAAGAAAATTGACGACGAATTAAAGATCGAAGTTAAGAGTAAAGAAAAAACTCAGAAAGATTTAGCAGCCTTAGAAAATGCTTCACAGCAAGTTAGTAAAGTTATGCAAACACTCAAGAAGCAATTCGAGGATGCTAAAGCAGAACTAAATATCAGTATTGATGACAGAAACAAGGCTGAAAGGTTGCTTGAAGCTGAGAAGACAGAGCATGAAAAGTTGAAAGAAGATCTAGAATTTCTTCAGGGAACAACTATAGGTAGCGAAGAGGATACCGAGCGAAAGATCAAAGCAATGGAAATTGAAATACCCAAAGAAAAAGAAATGGCCGATGAAATGAATGCAGAAGCTCAAAGTCTTTCAGACAGCAATAAAGAGTTGGAAGAAAAAATTAAGGATGCTCGTATTGAAAGTTTGAATAAACCTGTAGCAACAGATTCGTCTTCATCAACAGGAGCTTCCATAGGAACTAGCCTTACAGTCAAGAATTTGACAAAGGAAACAGAGCACACATTTGAATTAGTTAACCAAGAAGATGCAAATATTCCGCAAGGAAAAATTCCTTTATCAAACCCTATAGGTAAATCACTCGAGGGTTCAAAGGAAGGCGATGAAGTAAAAGTAGGTCCAACCACTTTTAAAGTTCTTAAAGTCAATTAAAGTGGTCCTAAAATAGAGCATTCTTTTTGACATGGCATGAATCATGTCTTACCAAAAGATAGCAGCCAAATGATGGATTGGTCTTGGGATAAATATATTCCTTTTTTCGATTATTTAGAGAATTCAGGTCTAACTTCAGAAAACATTTCAGACTGGATGAAGTATTGGTCAGATTTATCTGAACTAATAGGGGAAGTTGGAACCTCAGTATATGTTTCTACTACTGTGGACACTGCAGATGAAGAAGCTAAGTCCAGATATCACAGATTTCTTGAAGACATAAGTGAAAATGTAAGTTCTAGAAACCAAACACTTAAAATAAAATTTTTAGAGTCCGGATTATCACCCGACAATTTTGAAATTCCCTTGAGAGGAATGAAAAGCGAAGTAGAATTATTTTCAAAAGATAATCTTCCTCTTCACACTTCCGACGCGAAACTATCAAAAGAATATGATGCGATTATCGGTTCCCAAACAGTTAATTGGGACGATGAAGAGGTTACGTTAACTCGATTATCTCCTGTCATGTTAGAAACAGATAGAAATAAACGTGAAAAAGCTTGGAAACTAGCTTCAGCCAGGAGACTTAAAGATAGAGACGAGATAAACCAAATTTGGAAGAAGATTCTCAAGATTCGTATGTCAATTGCTAAGAATTCAGGTTATGACGACTACAGAGCTTGGAGATGGGAATATTTGAAAAGATTTGATTACACTCCTGATGATTGCTTAACATTTCATGATTCTATCGAGAAGATTATTGTACCCCTAGCAAATAAATTACTTCAAAAGCGTAAGGAAGCACTTAGTCTCGACAAACTAAAACCATGGGACTTAAGTGTAGATATATTTGGAAGAGATGCTCTTGTTCCTTTTGAAGATGCTAGTGAATTAGAAGAAAAATGTCATAATATATTTAGCTCAGTAGACTCTGACTTAGGCAATCATTTTGAGATAATGAGAGAGAAGGGTTTATTGGATTTAGGGAATCGTAAGGGCAAGGCTCCCGGTGGTTATTGTACTGAATACCCCTATCAACGCCTACCTTTTATCTTTATGAATGCCGTTGGAACACATAGCGATGTTCAGACGATGATTCATGAGGGCGGACATGCGTTCCATGTGTTTGAATCTTCTGATTTGCCTTATACGAGTCAGAGAGATGTAGGAATGGAATTTGCTGAGGTTGCTTCAATGGCTATGGAACTTCTAGCTTCTCCCTTTTTGACTAAGAAAGATGGAGGCTTTTACTCTAAAGAAGATTCTGCAAGGGCAAGAATTGAGCATTTAGAAAAAGTAATTATGTTTTGGCCCTATATGGCAGTTGTGGATGCATTTCAGCACTGGGCCTATACAAATCCCGAAGAAGCGTTAGATCCAAGCAACTGTGATGGAGAGTGGACTAATCTTTGGGAAAGGTTCCAAATGTCTGAACATATAGATTACAGCGGATGTGATGATATAATAGCTACAGGTTGGCACAATAAATTGCATATTTATCATGTACCATTCTATTATGTTGAGTATGGGATGGCTCAGCTAGGTGCAATACAAATATGGGGTAATTCGTTGGATGATGAAAAAAAAGCTATTAAGGATTACAAGGCTGCGTTGGGCCTTGGCGGTAATGCTACATTACCTGAGTTATATGAGGCAGCAGGAGCTAAGTTTAGCTTCGATGATGAGACTCTAGAGTACGCAGCAAGCTTAATAGAGGAACAAATTAAGGAATTATCATGAGCGATAATTCGGTTGAAGACTCCTTTTCTTCAGATCACAGCTGTTCGAATTGCAGTCCATCAGATAAGGCAGACATACAAATTAAGACTGATAATAAAAATCTGGTTTTGAGTGGCCTTCCTGTACAAGATGAATTTGCCCCCAATTCTATATGTTTCGGCTGTGGCCCCTCCAACAAAGACGGTCTACAGCTTAAGTCTTATCGTTCCAATGGCGGTCTAATAGCAGAGTTTAAATGTGAAGAAAAACATCAAGCTTTTCCTGGAGTGATTAATGGTGGCATTATAGGTTCTCTGATTGACTGTCATGGAAATTGGACTGCGGCAATGGCAATAATGGACAAGAATGATTGGGAAAAGCCACAGTGTACGGTAACGGCTCAGTATGAAATCAAGTTAAAGCGACCAACCCCTCTAGGAATAAAGTTAAAATTGAACAGTAGAGTTTTAGCCTTACAGGAGGACAGGGCTGAAGTAATTATTGAGTTAAAAGCAGATGGTAAGACATGTGCAACAGGCCGAGGATTATTTGTAGCAGTTAAAGAAGGCCACCCTGCATATCATCGCTGGCATTGATTGATGTCTGAATTAATAAGCGAACTTTGGGAAAGGGCAATAAAGGAGCATAACAGGGGAGATTATCATGAAGCTCATGAAATATTTGAAGATATTTGGCTTGAATTAGATAATCGTGACGAGAAAGATACAGTTCAAACATTAGCTCAAGCAGATGCTCTCGCAGTACACATTGGAACAGGAAATTTGGGTGCCGCTCAAAGATTAATGAGACAGTTACCTGAATTATTGCATTCATTTCCAGAAAATTATAGGAAAATCAATTTAATTGAATTTAGAGAGTGGGTTGCTGAAATGATCTTGACAATTCCAAATATATCAGATATTTCTGGGATTTCAATTAAAGAGCCTCCTAAACTATTGAATTGCAGATAGTAATTTTTCGTAGTTTCCTGGTTCTGACGCACAAGAATCCTGTAATGGTTTTACCATTTGGAAAAGGGCTGCTGCAGTTCCATTTTTTAAGTCGAGAGGGTGTAATGAGCCTGATGTATAAGCCAATTCTAATTTTTCGTATGATTCAAAACTTAAATTTCCTCCAAACTTTTCTGGCCTTTCAATTACTATATTACCAAGAGCTGGTTCTAGTAGATGTTGCCAGAGGTCGAGAACTGGATTTCCTTCTCTTTCGGGGGGACAGTATGCCTTTGACAATTTCTTAGTCAGCTTTTTCTTATTATCATGAATTAACAAGGTTCCTGTTGGGTCTGATTTAGACATTTTAGCATCAGTATCCATTCTACCTGGTCCAGATAAAGATCCAAGAAGTGGCGTATGAAGTGCAACGGGTTTTCGTAGTTTCAATTTATCTGCAGCGTCTCTTGCCAACATATGTGCGTGTCTTTGATCCATCCCGCCGAGAGCCAAATCAGCATCTAAAGCATAGATGTCAGTAGCTTGCATAGCCGGATAGAAAAATTTAGACATGTCTTTATCACCATCTTTTTCGTCTCTTCCCATTATTGACAATGCTCTTCGCATTCTTTTCAAGCTACTTGCCTTAGAAACACGTAGAACCATTTCCCAGTAACCATCCTCGCTAACAATTTCACTTGCAGTTTTGAACTTAACGCCTGGACAAAATACGGAAAACATTTGTCTTTGATACTCTACACCTGCATTCAAATTATCCCAACTACCTCCAAGTTTATCATTAATGTATCCGTGCCAATCAGCTAAAAGAATTGTTACTTCAAAACCTGCATCAACAAGTTCCTTACACTTTAGCATTGGAACTAGAGATCCAGCATGCAATAATCCTGAGGGTTCAAATCCAACGTAAGCTCTTGGAGTTTCCTTATTTGCAAGTAAATTATCTAGTTCATCCTCAGTAACACATTCTGAAACTCCTCTCATTACAAGTGATTTACGATCAGACATATTTGTACCGAAACGAGCCATTAATTAACTGCTTTGGTTTCTAGCGAGCTTACCAAAAAAGTATTTAAACGTGGTTAGATAGGTATGTTAGAGTTAATATGTCTGAATCGAATCCCGAAGTACTCAAAGCTGTCCGTCTTCTTGTTGGCGATATCGTAAATAAAGAGAGATACGTAATGTTACCTGCAGAGCCAGGTGAAGGTGACCCTGTTCTTGGTAAATTTAGAACAGTAAGTGATGCGAAAAGGTTTGCAAGTCGCAGTGATATTACTGAATTTTCACTTTGGACAAGGTTGAAAGTTGTTGGTGGAGGCTCATTAAAAGAAGATTTTAATGATTCTGATGACGAAGAGGAAATCGATGATGATCTGGGCGACTTGTTAGATGATGATTCTGATTTGCCTGATCTTGAAGAAGATGCAGATCTAGATGAACTTCTATGAGTAGCGATATAATAATACACCAAACGTCTGGTAAAAATTTTAAGGGGTCGACATTTATTTGTGGCCTACCAGGAGTAGGTTTAGTTGGCAATATAGTAGCAAACTTTTTGGTTAATAATCTTAAGCTCGAGCAAGTAGGAATTGTAGATGGTCCAGCATTCCCTTCAATATCGGTAGTTAAGGATGGCGTTCCTAATCATCCTATGAGGCTTTACGCAGGTGAGCAGATTTGTAACGATGGGAAATGTAACCAAATAGTAATATGTGTAAGTGATTTTGTTCCACCAGTTTCTTCAACAAAAGAATTGGTTGACTGCATTTTTGATTGGGCTAAAGAAAAAGGATGTACGAGTTTTATAATTGGCGAAGGATTTTCAATTCCCCAGAAAAGCGATGATAAGGATAGTATTGTTTACGGAGTAAGTTCTACAGAAGCCTCAAAAGATTGGATAAGTAATGCTAAAGTAACTCCTTTTGAATTTGGAACCATTGGAGGTTTCACTGGAGTTATGTTGAATCAGGGCAGATTACGTTCGGTAAATGTTTTGGGCCTTCTTGCTGAAGTTGAAGAAGATATTCCAGATGCACTTGCAGCTTCTAAGATTATTGAGGCAATAGATAAATTATTATTAGAGATTGATTTAGATCCTAAGCCACTCCTTGAAGAAGCGGCCTCTCTTGAAAAAGAATTACAGAAAGTGACTGAACAAGTGCCATCAGAT
>JAERSJ010000106.1 GCA_016845825.1 Methanobacteriota archaeon | reverse complement strand
CTATTAAGCGTTTCGGGTTAGAGAATAATTCCCAATTGCTCATATGACATATCATATTGTTCAAACTAGATAACGAAAAATTCAGATGAGTCCACCTTTTTCTATACTTACTTTGTCTGTCTCTTTTAATGAGTTTTTCTACATTATTCCACATTATATCTATCTCTGTTATTTTTTTGTTCCGTTGTAGCATGCCACCTGATAATGATTTTCTCCGTTTCCGCTGTCGCGAGCGGGATCGCCGTTTCCTCTGTCGCGAGCGGGACCGCCGTTTCCTCTGTCGCGAGCGGGACCGCTGTCGTAGGTTGGGTTTTAATTTTACCATTTATATTACTATGGCAAAAAAAATATTAAAATGAAATTTTGGGTATAAAAAGATGCAATTATGAAACTAGAGAGAATGTCAACCAAAATAAAATATTCAAAACAATACCAAAAAAAAGATCCCATCGAACATTGCTTGGAGCGTTATGATATGTATGTTGGGTCGACGCGCATGCGGAATGTTAAAACATACGTGGCTGAACTTGACGATGATAACCATTATTGTATATGTCAAGCAACGATCAAAACATCACCTGCTATTTTGCGAATCTTCGTCGAGGCGATATCAAATGCTATTGATAACGCCGAAAGAAGTAGACACACTCAAACACCATGCTCCAAAATCAAAGTTTGTATTGACGAGATCACAGGCGAAACATCAGTCTGGAATGACGGGGATATTGTCCCAATAGAAAAAAATGAAACAGAGGGGTGTTATAACCATAGTCTCATTTTTGGCCAGCTTTTGACCGGGTCAAATTTGGATGATTCGGTTGATAGAGATATTTCTGGGCGAAATGGCATAGGGATCAAGCTAACTAATATTTTTTCGCTATCATTCACAGTAGAAGGTTTTGATCCAACAAATAAAAAAAAATTCAAACAAACATGGACAAATAACATGCGCGATACGTGCAAGCCTAAAGTACGTACGTGTAAAAACCTAAAGGGGTACACTAAAGTAAGCTGGGTTCCTGATTTCAAGCAATTCAACATAAAAAAATACTCCCCAGATATCGTCAAACTATACACACGGTATGTAATCGACGCGGCCATGGTATCTAACGTTAGTGTGTATTTGAACGACAAGCTTATACCAGTTAAAAATATTTCTCAATATGCTGCTTTGTATGGTAACCCCACAAATGAAAAATTAGTAATAAAAACAAAAACGTCCACGGTCGTCGTCACGCCTTCAACATCGGGGCACGAGATAATATCGTTCGTAAACGGGGTGTACACCCGTCTAGGCGGTCAGCACGTCGATGCATGGTCTGAGGCTATTTTCAGGCCAATAGTCGAAAAATTTAATAAAAAGGGCAAAAAGGGCAAAATTCCAAAAATCAACATAGCAGATGTGAAGCAATTTTTTCGCTTAATTATTGTGGTCCGGGTGATTCGTCCCGAATTCGACGGCCAAGAAAAAAATAAACTGGAATCCCCCGTAGTAATGACGGAAGTTACAAACTCTCAGATCAATTCCATATTCAAGTGGAGTGTTATTGATAAGATCGAAGAAATTATTCGCGACAAAGAAATGATTATATTAAAAAAAACAGAACGTAAACGACGAAACGTAAAAATAGACGGTCTTGACCCCGCTAATAATGCAGGGGGGAAATTCGCGACTGATTGTTCTCTTTTTGTATGCGAAGGTTTATCGGCAAAAACGTACGTTGTGGCTGGTATTAACACGGGTGTTTATGGAAAAAGCGGGCGGGATTGGTTTGGGATATTACCTATAACGGGAAAAGTTTTAAATGTTCGCAACGCACCACCAACATCGATCGCATCCAATAACGTTATATCCTCTTTCATTCAAGCAACCGGTCTTCGCCACGGCATGGATTATACAATTGAAGATAATTTCAAAACACTGCGATATGGCCGGATAATTATGATTGCGGATGCTGACGTAGACGGTATTCACATCGAGGGGTTGATTATGAATGTCATCCATGCATTATTCCCTACTATTTTGAATCGTTCCCAGCCTTATTTAGTTAGTATGAAAACACCTATTGTTCGTGTGTTCACATCGAAGCGCAAAGATTTACTCTTCTACGATGAAAATCGATTTAACCAGTATTTGGCTGAGCAGCAGGGCAAACTTAACGTTAAATACTACAAAGGCCTTGGGACTACTCGGGAAGAAGACGTACCCGATACATTCGGGCTAAAAATGGTAGAATATAAAACGGACGAAAACGCTTACGACAATATGAACAAAGTTTTTAACAAAAAACACGCCGACAAGCGAAAAATATGGCTGGGCGAGTATAATCCTGCAAATAATGTTTCTTCGTTGGATGATAAAGACGCTGTGTCCGAGGCATCGCTCTCCGAGTTTTTAAATAATGAAATGATAAAATTTTCGCACGCAGATTGCGCGCGGAGTATACCTAGTGGAGTGGATGGCCTGAAGGAATCACAGCGCAAAATCTTATACGCAGTTCGAAAGCGTAATTTAAAATTCACCGGAAAGTCTTTGAAAGTTGCACAGCTCAGTGGGTACACAGCTGAACATTCAAATTACCATCACGGCGAACAAAATCTTCAAGATACAATAGTGGGAATGGCTAGCGGGTACACGGGGTCAAATAATATTCCACTCTTGTACCCGGACGGGGGGTTTGGTACACGTCTAGAAGGCGGAAAAGACGCGGCAAGCGCTAGGTATATTTACACTAAATTAGAAGGTCTTACTTCGTACATATTCCGAGTCGAAGACGACCCATTGCTCGTTCAAGTGAACGACGATGGCGACAAAGTTCAACCTGAGTATTACATGCCAATTATCCCCATGATTCTTGTTAATGGCTGCGCTGCGGGCATAGGAACTGGATGGTCATGCACGGTACCGTGTTTTAACCCGATTGATATTATTAAGTGTATAACAGTTTGGCTGGAACACGAAAAAGATCCTCTCCGTATCACAAAAATACCTAACATCACACCCTGGTATAGAGGATTCAAAGGTGAAATATTGAGTAAAAATAACGGCCGGTTCACCACAACGGGCGTTGTAGAAACACCGAAGAAAAACACAAAAATAATAACGGAATTACCTATCGGATTTTGGACGAATAAATTCAAAGACTACTGCATCGATTTGGTGAGTAATAAACAGATAAAATCTTTCAAAAACTATTCCACTACTCAACACGTTCATTTTTCGATTAAAGAACACTCTGACGGGCTGTCTTGCAATGTTGATAATCTTAAACTGAAGACTTATCTGTCGACCACAAACATGGTTCTTTTTGACGAAAATAATAAGCTAAAAAAATATAAAAACACAAACGAAATCATAGACGATTTCTGCACTACGCGTCTCCGGTTTTATCAGTTACGCAAACAGCATCAAGTCCGCGCCTTAAAAATAGAGATAAAATACTTGACGACCAAGAAGAGATTCATACAAGATATTATCGCGAACGATTTGATCATAATGAATAAAAAAGAAGCAGCGATCGTCGACGAATTAAAAAGAAGGGACTATCATTTGAAAGACGGGAGTTACGAATACCTGCTGAGATTGCAGGTCCGCACTTTTACTTCTGAAAAAATAAAGCAATTGAATCGAGATACACGCACAATGACAGAAAAATTAAATAAATTAATGGCGATATCCGCTAAAAATATTTGGTTGTACGAACTAAATGATTTTAAAACTCATTACAATTCTTGGTTAAAAGATATGGAAAAAAGAGTTCCTTCAAAATCTTAGAACACATATAAATTAGACGAGGACCGATACGCGCAAAAATTGATTTTTATTGTACTCGTTGACAATAAAAAATAAATGGTTTACCCACCTCTAATCAACGTCCATTGCGACATACTATGCCGCCGAAAAAGCAAATGGCGCGAAAAGCGGCGTAAAAAATCACTAACTACCCTTAATATACGCCAACTGTATAATTTAACAAAATGCCCATGTAACGAGACCATTACCACCCCCGTGTTATACGGGACGCCGGGTTGCACGATCCCCGACCATCGTTGTTTGTGTATTCATATTGTAGCAATGTTAAAAGACATGTACCAAGAAGAGTTGTATCTTTATTTGGAAAATAAAAAACATTTAAGAAACAAAACAAGGCACGCTTTAACGAAGGTAGGATTTCGTAACAATATACCGCAAGATGTTATAAATTATATTTATACATTTATGTATTTTGATTGTTCCAGTAGATGTCGCATTTTCGTATAATTAATAAAATAGATATTAGGAATTGTGTGCCTCCGCCTGCTACGCTGGAAGACGATGTATAATCTTATACGTCTATGTCTGACGACGACAGAACGAACAATTATCGAAGGATTCGCCGCATATTTTAACTCCCCCCTTTCCCTCTTCCCCTTCTCCATAAACCTTATTCAAGAGGTCATATAAGGATGCGTGATCGTTTTTAATTTGTTTGATTTCTTCGATAGTTGATATCGACTGATTGACATCAGACCGAGTTGTAACTCCAAACCATGTCTGAGTAGCCTCAGCCCACATCTCTATTCCGTTGTTTTGACAAGCGTACGTATAATTACATTGGTCGCCGAGTTTCTCTTTGTAAATTTCATAGAGTGGGTCTAATGCATTATATAACTCGGGATTACCCAGTAAAAGGCCAACCTCTCGTATAGTATGTGCGAACTCGTGTACAAAAATAGACTCTTGTTTGTATTTTACGTTTTTTAAACATACTATGTTTTCTAGGCATATAATTGTTCTCGGCTTGGATTTAGTACCTCCCAACCCGTATGTAGCAGAGCCGAAAGACCGCTCATCGTTGGTATTCAAGTCTTTCAAATCTGTCCAGCCGGGAATATCAGTTAAATATTCCCACTTAGAATCTTTCTCCCACTGTGATCTGTCTCTCATTCCTGGATCACAGTTGTAAATGTCTAATTTAACTTTATCATTAGTCTGTGTTTGTGTGACCGTAGCCAAATGTTTTTTTACTTCTGTACCGAGGTTTTTAGTCATTGTTTTAATGATGTATGCAATCCGTGACTTAAGTTTTTTCAGAAGATGGTTATTACTAAGATATTGAACACTGTTAGGTGATATCGTAACTTTTAATTTAAATAGCGGATCATTATTGATCGTGACTAACATAGACGATGGATCGTCTGGGTCGTCTGGGTCGTCTGTTATTCGTGTGTTTTTTTTTGTTAATATGTTATATATTATTAACGAAACAACAATCCCAAAACTTAAAATGATTATAGCTAAAACAAATGGGTTCATTTATTGATAACATAGAAAATTGTAAATATGAAAATAAATTACAATGGATTCACCCGATAAGGACAGGTATATTTATAATCCACCGCGATGATCAGAATAGGGGGGTTTAAAAATATGATATTTAGTGTTAAAAATGAATGAAATAAAGGTCGCAGTGTATTCTGTAAATTTTGGAAATTATCGCGATGAAATTACAAACATCGATAGTATTGTATTTGATAAAGATATAGATTATTATCTGTTCACAGATAATAAGTCAATTCGGTCTGCGTTCTGGAAAATAATAACACCAGGCTTAAAACAAGAACTTGATTTTATGGATGCATATAGACATTCCAGTAAGTATTTTAAGTTTAATATTCAACCTTTATTGCGGCGTTATGATATTATTGTTTGGATAGATTGCAAAAGTTTAAACCAGCTGAAATTCAAAAAAATCGACTTGGTTCAAATGGTGAATAAAAACAAAAATATATTTTTCGTCAAACATCCAAGGAGAAAAACAGCACAAGAAGAATTGGTTCTCACTGTAAATAAGGGCAAAGAACACTATGCAAACGGGACAAAATTTCTAGATGAAATCAAAGATACTACATTCGAAACGCATTTACCTGATACACATTGTATTATTTATGCTAGCACCGATGAGAATATTTCACTGTTACAAAACGTTTATGATACGTTAATTTCCAAAGGTATTCGCAGAGACCAAAACATAATACAATATGTTTTGAAAAATAATAATTTCGAAACTAAAATTTCTTACTTCAAAATAAGCGATTTAAATAAATATAAAGTGTGTATTTGTTTTTTTGGACTCACAAGATCGCTAAACCATACGTTTGCTTGTATCAAAGAAAACATACTAACCATATTACGTGCTAACTGTTACGAATACGATATATATTTACATACATACAATTTGTCACAGTTATCTAATGAGCGTAACTTCGAGTTCAATTGCTCACTCGATCGGGACGAGTGGAAATTGCTGAACCCGGCAAAATACCAAATCGACGATCAGGGTGAATTCGACAAAACCATAGACATCCGTGATTATTTACACAACGGAGACCCATGGCCGGAAAATCCCGAAGTCAGTTTATTCAACTTGCTAAGACAATTGAACAGCTTGCACCAAGTTAACAAACTGGTAAATTCGTCGGGTAATGTTTACGATTGTTTTTTGTATCTACGACCAGATTTGAAATACGTTGAAAATGTTGATATTAAAATCGTGAATAATATTGTATCAAATCGCGACAAAAAATTGGTTTTCACGCCAGATTGGCAACGCAGCAAAGGCATCAACGATAGATTTTTTATTGCAACCGAGTCGGCTAGCAATATTATCGCAACCCGTTTTAACGACGCTAAAGACTACGCAAAACACCACAAATTGCATTCAGAAACGTTTTTAGAGTATATAATAAAAAAATATAATATTAAAAACAAATTCATGTCGCAGAAGGCCATACGGATCCGAGCAAATGGTTATCCTGCCCCAGGTGATCAATCGTACGAACCAGAATTACTAATACCGCCGGATTTTACCTTTTTTGATGAACTTAATAAATGGTAAATATGTCATGTTTTTTTATAAAATAATAATTTTGCACCAAAAAAAATTACAATTAATAAACCTATAATAATTGCGGCAATTATAAGCATGATCTTCGCATAAAGTGGTGTTCGATCTAAGGTTGGTTTCTTAAAAGGAGGACCAATAGGAATTTCTTCAGTTATCGATTTCAAACCCAGGTTTGAAACGGTTACCTTGTCCTCTACAACGAAGAATTCGTGAGCCCCCATTATCATTTGCGAATCACTAAAAAGTATATTTTCAAAAAATGGTATATCCAGTCCGGTCCAGTAGTTTCTATTTGTGTCTAAACTAAATGCAAATCTAAAAAAACCAGGCTTCCCCCAGCTATTCCGAACAACCCAGTATCTAAGCCCTTTCTTTTGGGATGAATCAGCAGCTTCTTTTTCGGTCACTGTACCCCAACCAACAAGAACAACAGAATGAGCCTTTGTGTGTGTCCGCGGGTCAATTTTGGTGTTTGGTATATAAACAGTCGTCGGCGGGTTTGATTGTGATATAAAATTGTTGTGCATGTATGTTTCCCATTCCTTAGTCACAAAGAAACTAGCTAAAACAGGACCCCTTAGTATCGCCTCTTTAATCGCGTTAACGGTTCCTGTTTCATTTAAGCAGCGTGCAACGTCGCTTGACCCGCATTCATTAGAAATAAATTCTACTAAACCATGGTGGCTTTCTATTTTTATTTTCACTAACGATTGATCGCCTGGGACAGGGCACTGGGGGAAGTTATCTTCGTTAATTAATTTATCAAAATCGAAACAAGATTTCAAAGGAATTCCAACTCCCTTAGACATTAACGTTTGCGCAACTTTCAATGGATCACCCCCACATGCGCATTGTTGATTGGATTTGACGGCAGTGTTTTCGCACATTATAAGCCATGCTGCGCTCAGTATTGGGTTTTCGCATTTGTGTTTAATAGCAAATCTGTCTCCGACAACAGAAGCAATTGCCATTGCCCAACAACACCCACAGCTATATTGATTGCGGTTACCTGATTCGATTAGTTTGTGTCCTATATCATACCAATTAAAATTAGTGGGCAAAATTTGTGGACCGAATAACATCATCTTTTTATCGGCTATTTTTTTTTGGTTAATGAGTGATATCGGGTATCTTAAATTTCTAGCATTATTATATCCGAATTTTTGGTTTTTGTCTAAATGTACGTTTTTTGTCGCAGTAATGGCTTCTTCTTTTGAAAATGTATCAGGTTTTGAGCAATTATGCGAAGGCCACTTAGCAGGTCCTAACAGAGGTAAATCAGATGGAGGACACTTTGGCATTTTTATTTAATACTATTAAATAAAATTTTTATAAACTCTGGAAAATAAGGTGATAAAAATAAATGCGCGCGGTCTTCATCGAAAAATTGAATTTTTTTAAATAATTTAAAAAAATTAAGTAAACCAACATTCAAAACAACCGACCTTATGCATTCCCAAACAACAACGTTGTTGTCATCACATCAAAAACACGGACCCGCTAAAAATTTGGCGAATCGCGTGTCCGAGTCAATTAGACGCTTCCCAATACGCCGTCTCTCCCGGCGCACGGGTCTCGCGTTGCGCCGCCGCTCTGAGAAACAGATCTTGTCAATCCCGCCGAAACCGAAGTTGCGACGTTCCCGCAAAGCTATATGTATAATGTGCTCTTCTCAGATGCATATTTTCAACAATGAGATGGTCATTTGTGGTCGTAACGGAATATGCCGGTCCTGCGCGGACAAGGTATCGCAATTATCAACACGGCCACACACCAATGTCATCCAGAAAGAGGCGTGGAAATTGATATCGCTCAAAACATCCTTTGTAGAGACCATGAACCATTTTTTCGAAAATGGAAAATATTCGGAAGACCCTGTGAAAAATTGGCATAACTTGAAAGAAACTGCGCAGCGCTTAATCCAAGCACTCCCGCCCCTCCACAGACATCGCCTGGGGTGGAGGAGTGAAGTTGCCGATGCCGTCACTGTCGGCGGCGCGACGATGGTGACGGTTGGGGTGGTCAGGCTGGAGGAGGAGAAGGAGGGTAGTGATGGCGACGACGGCGGCGCGGCAATGGTGGCGGCGACTGGGGTGGTCAGGCTGGAGGAGGAGAAGGAGGATAGTGATGGCGACGATTATGACGACGACGGGTGGGTAGTTTTTTCATTTGACCGACCCTTCCAGTAGAAAAAAATTACAAAATAGTTAATTAGGCTAGGTTATACTCGATTATTCCATCTATTGACATCTGACAGTTTGACTAGTTTGCTCAGTGTATTATGACGATTTCTAACTTGCACCCAAAAGGGTCCATCTTTTTTTTCTTGGAACGCATCGCCATGAATTACCCAATCACTCTCCATCCGGTCGTTCGATCGTTTGATATTTATACTCTGATTAAAATTTTTTCGCAAGTCGTCAGCTTTAATTGTCGTGTGCTGTAGATATTTTTTTATTTCTTGTATGCAATCGTCACATGACATCAACCCGATATAGGGGTTTTTGTTAACATTGTAAAATTTTGTGCCTTTTTTAGCACACTCATCACACACACCAGTACGCATGAATGATCGATGCGGGTATACTAGTTTGTTCATTTAAAATAATTAGTTTTTATTTTAAATAGATTAATAATTTTTACTATCATGGGGATACTGTCGTTGGTATATTGTCCGGTTATGTTTATTATCTAAGATATCTCGGTCTTGCTGCATTGATTTTGCAATTGAAGATAACGACATCGCTCGTTTATTATTGTGTTTACTTGGTTCTTCAGTTGTTCCTATGATATCATCGATGGGGGTTTCTTCATTGTAAGATTGATTCGTAGGTACTGGGTTGTTCACTTGTTGCTGGGTTTGCGCTCTATACTGTTGTTTTCGTTCGTGTAATCGCTGGTTTACCTCTTGTTGGTTTACCTGCTGTGCGCGCTGGTTTGCCTCTTGCTGTGCGCGCTGGTTTGCCTCTTGCTGCGCACGCAGGTTTGCCTCTTGCTGTGCGCGCTGGTTTGCCTCTTGCTGCGCACGCTGGTTTGCCTCTTGCTGCGCACGCTGGTTTGCCTCTTGCTGCGCACGCTGGGCTTCTTGTTTGCGTGCGTTTAATTTTGTTTGTACTATTTTTTGTATCCAATGAAAACTTTTATCACCTTCAAATAACTCTATTTTTCCGTTCATGTGTGAAATTAAAAAAGCTGGCATTGTGTTTACATTAATGTTTTCGGATGCAACAATACGTTTTCTAATCTTTTCACTGTCAACACATACGTATTTCAACCCAAGCTCATCATTTAGATTTATTGGGCATTTTTTCAAATTTTGTAACAACTTTTTAGACATGGGAGAATATTTACTATAAAGAAGTATACAAAATTTATAATGATTCATTTAATTGGGGTTTATTTTATTTTTAAATGAATAAAATCAATTCTTCTTAAACAATCGCATCCCATAAATTGAAAACATTACAAGTAATAATACGGCCGAAATTATCAGCAAAATTATTATTAGTCTTTTGTATTTTGTGCATTTGCAATCATCGCCTTCGCCTTTATTCGCGATTTGTATGTGATCAGCAGAAGATTGCCGAGATTCGACGCAATTACTTACCCATTTGCAATTCCTTTGTTGTCTGCAATGTTGTGGCTCAATATTACTC
>JAERSJ010000105.1 GCA_016845825.1 Methanobacteriota archaeon | reverse complement strand
TTTCTTAACGGGGAACAGGTAGAAACATTTGAGAAAACCGTTCTTCAACCTTATTCATTTATTGAAATATTTTACACAAAGATTGACTAAAGCTTATTTTAGCAGGCCAAGTTAATATTCTATGACATCTGTAGTTGAAGGACTAAAACCTGAAATTATATGGAAACATTTTGAAACTCTCACTAAGATTCCTAGACCTTCGAAGCACGAAGATAAAATACTTGCTTATATCAAAAAATTTGCAAATGAAAGACATTTTGAAATACGAGAAGACACAACTGGAAACATTGTTGTATTGAGACCTGGCAGTGGAGGCGGAAAAAATGCTCCAACAATTATAATTCAAAGCCATGTAGATATGGTTTGCGAAAAAAATAGAGACTCTCAACACGATTTTATGAATGATGCACTAAAATTATATATTGATAATGGATGGCTGAAGGCTGACGGTACGACATTAGGTGCAGACAATGGAATTGGAGTTGCTGCTGCAATGGCATTATTAGATTTACCAGAAAGTACACCATTGCCTCCTCTTGAATGCTTATTTACAGTTGATGAGGAAACTGGTTTAACTGGGGCATTTGCGCTAAATGGAGAAATACTAAAAGGAAGAACCATGCTTAACCTAGATACAGAAGATTGGGGCGAAATTTGTATAGGTTGTGCTGGAGGAGGAGATTCTAGCATTGATTTACCAGTTGATTACGTTGAGGCGCCTGCAGATTATTTATCTTTTCAACTTTCCGTAGAGGGCCTAAAGGGAGGTCACTCTGGTGTAGACATACATGAAGAAAGAGGAAATGCAATAGTTTTCATATCTTCTATAATTGATGATATTTTAGAAAATGCTAAAATTTCTATTACTTCCTTAGAAGGTGGAGATAAACATAATGCAATACCTAGAGAAGCATTTGCGCAACTTTACATTCATCCAGAATCAGTTTCAGACGCACAAAATTCTGTAGCTAATATAGCCAGGGCACTGAAAGATGAATTTGGCACAATGGAGCCAAATATTGACATTAAATTTACAGGTTCTAGCGAACTACCAGACAAGTGCCTTTCAGACAGTAGCCAGATGGAACTAATAGGATTGCTAAGAACACTACCTCATGGAGTCCTCAAGTATTCTCACGATGTGGAAGGATTAGTGGAAACTTCTAATAATTTAGCATCGGTTAAAAAAATCAACGATAGTATTAACATTGTATGCTCTACAAGATCATCAATTTCAGAGGCCCTGGAATCGCAAAGAAAAAGAATAAAGATAATGTCTGAAGCTTTTGGTGCTGTAGCTGAACAAGATGAAGCATATCCTGGATGGGCGCCAAACATTAATTCTCCTGTGTTAGAAACAACTACAAAGATATATACTGAATTGCTAGGTAAAGACCCTCACATATGTGCTATACATGCTGGCCTAGAATGTGGTGTAATAGGAGAAAAAGTTAAAGGCATGGATATGGTTTCTTTTGGGCCTACAATAAAAGGACCTCACTCTCCTGATGAAAGAGTCGAGATTTCTTCTGTAGACAAATTTTGGGATTTATTACTTAAAATACTAAACGAACTTTCAAAGAAGTGAAACTTGATTAAAAACATTAGAAATAATTTAGAAATAGAATTACCGGGAATAAAAGCATGGAACCGAATGACTGTTGAGCCAATGCAAGACAGCAGAACTATCAATGAGAGAATTATAAATTACAAAAAGTGGTCATCTAAAGAAAATGTAAAGAATATGAAAAAAGCAGCCGTACTAGTTTGCTTTTTTAGAAAAGATAACGAATATTATTTTCCGTTAATAAAACGTCCCATGCACGAGAGAAATCATCCTGGTCAAATTGCACTACCTGGCGGATCTATGGAGAAAAATGAAGCCTTGATGACGACTGCATTGAGAGAAGCATTTGAGGAAGTTGGAATTCAACCTAATGATGTTGACGTGATTGGAGAAATGACACCACTACCTGTTCCTGTTTCAAGATACTTGATTTATCCATTTATAGGCATAACTGAAACTGAACCCAAATGGATACTTAACGAAAAAGAAGTTGACGAACTTATAGTATTGAAATTCGTTGACTTAATTAGCTCGGATAATGGATATTATGAAGAGTGGAACCTCAAAGATAAAATGCTTAAAGTACCCATATTCAAAATTATGAACATAAAAATATGGGGAGCTACAGCTGCAATTCTCAGTGAATTAATAGATTTATCGAAGGATTCTAACTAAATAAAGAATTCAAAGGCTGAACTAAATTAGTCGAAAAAATATCTCCGAAAAATGCTGTCATTATAAATGATAAAGCCAGTGGAATAATATATGGAACTTTGAATGTAATCCAAGGATTATTTATTCCCCTATTTTCTAATTTTTCCCATTCTTTGTCCGAATCTAATTTATATTTAACAAAAGCCACCATGATCACTTTTTCTCCGATTACTTGTTGCATAGGCCAAACAAAGCTCTCTCTGGCTTTACTTAATTCCATTTTTGTTCCAAAAAAAATCTGAAAAAAAGGACTTTCTAGATTTCCTTTAACTATATTATAAACTGCCAAACTGAATGGAATTAGTAAGTAAAGTAAAAGTGAATTCATAAATATTACAAAGGGGTATGGAAAACCACGCGTATCAAAAGCAGTTAATGATTCACCAGTAAATGAAAAAGAAAAAGGAGTAATCAAACTAATTGCCATAATTGCTTTGACATCCGCACCACCTATGGTTGGGCCGAAATAAAACCAAATATACATTAAAATCATTAATAGTGGAATAGAAATTAAATCAATTAATTGATAATTATTCTTTGAAATATCATTTGAATCGAAACTAAAAAAGAAATATATGGAACACAAAATTGCAATATACTGACTAGATTTCCAGAGCATTGCTTGATTCTTGTCCAAGACATATTCGTCCACAAAAGAATTAAAAAATAGAGTTAAAGTTGCAAATAGTAAAGCCCAAATATATATCCCAAAATCTTTCCAAATTGAATTTACTTCATAAATTAATAGTAAAGAACCTAAGATTCCTCCGTAAATCCAAACCAAATTTGAAACTCTTCGTGTTTTTAAATCTGACCATGAACCGTATGAAAGCATGACAAAACCAATTAAAAAACGTAGCGTGTCAATACTATCCATATTTATGTAAATTAGCGACAGCATATTAATATATCTTTATTCCGCAATTACATTGAATACATTTTATATACTAAACCAAGTTCGCAGAGTGTGGATTTAAGAGAGCAATTATTGCCCAATGAAAAACTGTTAACAGAATACACTAATTTATTTGTCGAAAATAAAAAGGGAAATGCATATCTTACAAATCGAAGAATATTTTTATCAACTAAAAATAATTTATGGAATTTCAATACAGATGATATAAAATATATGGGAAGAATGAATAAGCCACGTTTCTCATGGATTTGGCAAGTACTCATTTCCCTTATGATTCTGTATAGTATTTTAGGAGGATATACATTACTATTTCTAATTTGTATAATCCTTTCTGCTGCAAGGCAATATCTCAAAATAGACTCTTTAGAAATCGGTTTGGAGAATAAAAAATGGACAATTGCAGATGATAACGAACAACTTGACGAAATGATGCTTCAAATTCAGAGGAACCAAGTGACAGGGTTAGAAAGAAGTGAAGGAAAGCCTATAGTTGATGCTGAAGAAGAATTGGAATCAAAAATTGAAATAAACATATTAGGGGAGAATGAATCAGGCCCTCTTAGGTCTGCATGGTTATCGGTCTCGTTTGCATTTCTTTTTTACTACCTAAACTCTTTTAGAGATTCGGGTAGTGTATGGCTTTTCGTTCTTCTGATTTCAGCCCTCTGCTCATATATTATCTACAAAGATAGAAGAAATACAAACACTTTAAGGAAAGTCGAACCCGAAGATGGATTCATACGTAAATGTTGGTACTTTGTGTTAAGTAAGCTAAAAATAGAGATAATAAGAGCGAACTACTCATTTA
>JAERSJ010000104.1 GCA_016845825.1 Methanobacteriota archaeon | reverse complement strand
CTATTTTCAGAACCCGCCACAAGCAAATCAACTTGGTCAAGATGATCTACTGCATCATTGGTTAGCTCATCATAATCGTTTTGAAAATCTCCCCTAGCAATCATCATTCCAAAAGCTCCAGCATTAAACTCTGTTGAATATTTAACAATACCAATTAATGTGGGCTCATCGTCTGGAACCATGTCAAGATAATCAATATTTGTTTGTAGTAAAGGTAATACACCAACAGACAAAAGTGTTGCAGTGGCTAATATTGCCAAAACAGGCTTATTTTTCTCGGTAACTACCTTAGCTAATTTATGCCATTCACCTTCGACTTTTTTATGATCATAATTTGTCAATACCGCAATAGCTGGCGACATGACAAAAGTACAAAGTAAACATACCATTATACCTAAAGTCAGACTTAATCCGACCGTAAATACGGGACCTAAATTAGTGTACATCAAACTACCAAAACCAATCATAGTAGTCATTGCAGACAAGGCTATAGCTCTACCAGTAGTAGACATCGCTTTCATCATTCTAATTTGAGCTGTAGCACCTTCCTCTTCCGTAAATCTATTAGATAAATGCAAACCATAAGCTACACCTAGAGCCATAAGAATAGGACCCAAAGCAATTATCGTAGGAGTAGCCTCAAGCCCTCCCCAGCCTATTATACCATAAGTAATAAAAATTGAATAAAGTGTTGGAATACCTGCAATCATTACAGCTCTTATCCTCTTCTGAATCAAGAACATTGCAACACCACACATCACAACACCAATAGGAAATACTCTCCAAAATTCTGAAAATGATCGCTCAGTAATTGCCTGGGTAACTGGAACTGGGCCAGTTAGCATCATTCGACTATAAGTCTCTCCATTCGGTCTATTGCCATTCTCCTCATGAAGACCTTCACCCCTTGTTTTCATTGCAATATCTACTTCTTCGATAATAATAGGAGGAGGAACGTCACTAGTAATACCAAATAATATTACAGCAGTATCCCAAATTCCATCTTCATTGGTATCTCTCAAAACTTTTTCAACTACTGCAGGAGGCAAATCACCTACAATATCATCTATATCTGATTGGCTAGGAATTTCATAGTGATTCAATGTGTTAGACTCTACAGCACTATCCTTTGCAATCTGAGCTGCTTGCCCTAGCAATTCAGCAACGCCTTGACTGGCACCGTCTGTATTGGCTGCGGACCATTCCGCAGAATTTTCAATAAGTGCATCATAAACCCTGCTGTTTGTACTGTGTAATTCCTTAATCAAAGTCGAGATACTAAAAGACCAAACTACATTATCTGTAACACCACCATCAGAGGGAACTACCCCCGCTCCACCTTTCTCGGTTTGCCCATTTTCATCAACTGTTCTCTCAATGTAATCTAATTCAAGTAATACTTGACGATTTGTGATATTTGCTTTGTTAGAAACATCGTATGCATTATCTGTTTCAACATAAATAACAATAATATCTGTTGAATAATCTTCTCGAACTTCTAAAAGTAACTCTTCTTCAACAGATCCTTTTGGGAGATAAACTTCCATCGCCCCATTAATATTCATTTTACCAATTCCTATCAACATGAACAGTGTAATAACTGTCATAATACCTATGGTAATAGGAGGATAATCTGTAGTAACTCTGATGAAGCTTCTTGCTAAAGGACTTATCTCTACTTCTTTGGCCTTGGACTTAGTTATGGCTCCTTTTGATTCTTTAACTTTATGAGCTTTAGGTTTAGCCCCTGACACTTTATTACCACCTACCTTAGTTTTAACCTCATCCCAAGAATCCTTAATTGATGTCCCACCAACTTTACCTTGAAGCAAATTTTGTTGCTCTTTTGCTTGCTTATCAAAGAAACGGTCTATGCGACCTCTAAATCCTGAATCTTTTTTGTCATCGGACACAGTAACTATTATGCATTAAAGAGGTGATAATAAATAGTTCTTCTCATGTAAATATCAAACCTTTATTATAGATATGTACATGATTCGTGACGTGAAATGGAAAAAAAACTTTGTTGTTTTGGCGATTTTAGCCTTAGCAATTACATTTTACTTGCCAACTTCTGAAGCTCAGGAAGATCCTTACATTGAGAATATCATTTACTCAAAAGGGTCCGAAGAAAGCTCCACAATTGTTCTAAGTGGGAGAGATAATGCTACATTTTACAGATATTTAATTTTAGATGACTACTCTCAAGCACCAACAAACTGGTTTGAATCTGACTTTAACGATTCATCATGGAGCTTTGGTGCAGCTCCTTTCGGCGATCGTTCCGTCAGCGGAGTTGAACCAAATTTGATTTGGAATACTCAGGGAAGTTCGCCTTATGAGGATGATGTCATATTAGTACGTCATAAGTTCCAAATGAATGGAATCGTAACATCTGCTCAGATTGATGTAGCCTTTGCAAACTATTGTACACCATATCTAAACGGAAACGTAATCTATGAAGAGAGAGGAGATAATAATCACGCACAAGAATATTGGAATGATGATGGAACTGAAGAAATAAGTGCAACATCCTTTGAAATGGGCCAAAATGTATTGGCAGTTTATGCCAGAGACACTGGACAAGGTACTTGGGGTAATAACAATAGGCAGTGGGTTGATCTTCAAATAACTGCCAGTGTTTTCCAACCCACTAATGAGTCTATTATTTTTGGAGATACTGTAACTGTTGCCGTGACAGCGGGAAATAAGGGCAATGTAAGCGCAGAAGGGGTAACCCTTGAATCTTTTACAAATGAAACCACCGTCAGTTCCACAATATTGTCTACAATAGAACAAGATTTTGAAGACCTAATTTTCTTCACATGGACTCCAGATTATATTGGAGAAAATAGTGTTAATTTACATATTTCGTGCAACTGCAATGACGCAAATTTATCAAATAATAACTTAACTCTAAATATTACAGCAAAAATTTATCGCTTAAAAGCTGAAACTGAAAATAATTTGCAATATGTAAATCAAAGCCGAAATTTAGTTAAAATAATCAGTATCACAAACAATGGCGGATTAACAGACAACGTAACTCTAATTCCATCCAACGGGGAAATTAATTCTCAATTAACATTTAGCCCTAACAATTTTATTCTTAATCCTGGAGAATCGAAGAACGTTACTGTGAGTGCACAATTGCCGCTATCAATTGAAGATGGTTTTCATAATATTTCATTTCAAGTTAAGACTCAGCACGATTATACAGTAAGCGAATATCTGGTTAATAACGGAATAAGTAATGAAGTTGCCTGGAAATGGATAGAATCCGATGGCTATGAAGAATTATATGGTAATGCTAACTGGACTACACTTGGATTTAATGATACTAATTGGTCAAATGCTAGTACACCTTTTGGAGATAATTCTGTTGACGGAGTTAATTACAGAACTTTATGGGATGAAGATAATTACGCCTACTTTAGATACATTTTGAACATAAGTGATATAGAAATTTATAAAAATGGTGTAATGAACATTAATGTTGCCAGCAACAATTTCGGCGACCACTATATCAATGGAATATTTGTTTTCGGGGATATGGATGAAGGTAATGGACATGGTGCAGAGTACTGGAATGATGAAGTACAAGTTTTCACAAATTATCTTTCAGAGGGGGAAAATGTAATTGCAAGCGTAATTGGAAATCCGCAAAATACACAGTGGTTTGACCAAGAAATAATAGTTACATTTCCGCAAGCTAACCTATGGAATTATGAAGATATTATATACAACGTACCAATATTTGTCGATACAACAGCACCTACAACTAAAGTAAATGAAAATGGGTTCTACAAAAATTCAACAAATATACCTTTGACGTGGAAAGAAATATCTGATGATGGTGATCTCGAAGGATTTTACTTGTACTATCAAATGAAAGATGGAAGTGCATTAGGAGATTGGATGCTTTACGGTTATTACGATACAATTTTCGCTACTAATTTTTCGGCAGAAAATGGAAAGATTTATCGATTTAGAACCATAGGTATCGATGTTTACGGAAACAAAGAGATAAAGGGAACGTATGATACAGAAGTTAAAATTGATATGGATCTACCTAGATCAGAACTTTGGCTAAGTGAAGGAGACATTCAATATACGAACCTAGATGGAGTGACAGTTAATTGGAAAGAAAATGAAACTTCAGACATTCAAGGATATTTAATAGAATATAAAAAAATGGATGAGACTTCTTGGGAAAACTATGGGCTATTTACTGGAATAGGTGAATATTGGTTCGAGCCCGAATCTGATGGAACATACCAAATCAGATCTAGGAGTATTGACTATTCGGGTAATAAAGAGGTGAAAGAAGTTCCAGATATAACTATAACGTTTGACAGAAAGAGGCCTTTAGTAAGCTTAAATCAGATTAATCTCTTAAGAGATACAGGAGATTTAACACTATCAATAAAAGAAAAGTCAGAAAATTTATCTTCACTGGATATTGAATTTGCCAGACTAGACGAGAATAACGAAGACATCTTAGAATGGAAGTCGTTCGACGAGGAATGGTTAAATGAGGAGTTCGTAATCAGAAATCTTGTTGACGGGTATACTTATTATTTTAGAATAAACCCTGAAGATTACGC
>JAERSJ010000103.1 GCA_016845825.1 Methanobacteriota archaeon | reverse complement strand
TCCTCCAGTTGGTGACCCCCAAACAGACGATGCCCGGTCATCCAATCCTCCATTCATCCAATCTTCCATTCATCCAACAGCCACGCCCACTTATTATCCGATTTATGACGAAGATACGATATCATTATCAGACATCCTCCTCACCATGGCCGAGCAGCTCAAGGTTATCGTTTTAACCACATTCATTTCCGTCTTTCTCACTTTTACTTATGTCCAGTTTATTCAAACACCTCAATATGTAAGTTGGGCTACCGTGTTGTTGCCTGAAAATAAAGCGGGAAGTTTAGGTGGCCTCGCAGGGTTGGCGTCCCAATTTGGCGTTAACGTGCCAACAGGCGCGCAGGCAGACTTATCAAGTCCATCATTATATCCTGAATTATTGCGTAGCCGCACCTTTGCAGAAAAAATTCTAGATAAAGAATTTTATATAGAAAAATATAGTAAAAAATTGCCCTTGCTCGCTATTCTTACCCATGGTAACGAAGCGCCTAATATTGGTCAAGATCGATTAATATCAGATGCCGTAAATACGCTTAATGATGAAATTTTATCTTTTGATCAAGACCCAAAGTCCACATTTAGTGTAATAAAGGTGACAGCAGAAGATCCAGTTTTTGCAAAAGAATTAGCCGATGTAGTTTTGGCAGAATTAGAAGCTTTAAATCGATTTTTTAAAAGCGAAACCGTCAGCGAAAAAAACACATTTATTGAAAATCGCATTGCTTCTGTCGAAGGTGATTTAGAAAATTCGGAGCAAGCCCTAAAAGATTTTAATGAGCGAAATCGACAAATTTCGTCCCCAGCGCTTCAACTTGAACAAGAAAGATTGGAGCGCGATGTTGAAGTGCAAAAAGGGATATATCTTACGTTAAAGCAACAGCTTGAATTAGCAAAAATTGAAGAAGTCCAAGAAACTTCGGTAGTGCAGGTTTTAGATCGACCAACGGTTCCGTTTAGCCCGTCAAATAAAAACTTAATATTAAGTGTAATTTTATCATTAATCCTTGGTGGTGGACTGGGAATTGCGGTCGGCTTTATTCGATCTTATTTAGATAATAACGATATGGAAGAGCGAAAAAAGCTCCGACGCACTAAACATTTTTTCAAGAAAAAAATAAAAGATTTATTCAAAGACCGTCGCATAGCCGGCATTGTTAGTGGATTTATGTTGGTCGGCCTACCATTATTTATGGGCACCCAGTCATCCAATCCCACATATTTTGGTATGTATTCTCCAATCCATTTAATCATAAACACAATATATGTTATCGTTTTTCTTTTTTCAGGCGGATTATTCATCCACTTAACACGTAAGAGCGTCAAATAGGCGTTGGTATTTATTATCAATAGTAAATAGAAAATCCACTGATAGCTCAAAACAATGGTTCATTCCTCTAAGCTTATGACCGTCACCCATGGCCGAACGCCTTCACCGATACGGGCCTCTACACCGCTAACCGCCTGTCCCGTGCCGAGGCACGAGGTCGGGATAACCGAAATTAACCAATGCAAATAGAAAATATTAAATCATCAATAGTAAATAGAAAATCGACAATCGGCATCATCGGTCTGGGCTACGTCGGTCTTCCTCTTGCGATTCGCTTCTCCGAGGAAAACTTTCCTGTAATCGGTTTTGATATTGACAAAGAAAAAGCCGATTTACTCAATAATGGTAAGTCATACATTAAGCATATTAAAGAGAGCAAGATTACTGCAATGGCACATAATGGTTTTAAGGCCACAGCGGATTTTAGTGAAATTTCAAATGTAGATGTCATTATTATTTGTGTTCCTACGCCATTGGGTGTTCACAACGAACCTGATTTAAGCTATATCCACGGCACGTTAGACAACATAAAGCTTCATTTAAAAGAAAACCAGCTTCTTATTTTAGAAAGCACCACCTATCCCGGCACAACCGAAGAAATCCTCGTCCCATTCATAAATTCAATCAAGAATCCAAAACTTGCCCGTCGTAACGATTGTGAAGACGGGTCAAAATTCACACTTGGTGTGAATTTTTTCCTAGGCTATTCTCCAGAGCGCGAAGACCCCGGCAACAAAAACTATACAACGCAAACGATTCCAAAAGTCGTCAGTGGTGTTACTAAAAACTGCCTTGAATTAACAAAAACGCTTTATGATCAAATAGTTGATGAAACCGTTCCCGTCTCTTCCCCTAAAGTTGCTGAAATGACAAAGATAATGGAAAATATCCATAGGGCGGTGAATATTGGTCTGGTAAACGAACTCAAAATGGTGGCAGATAAAATGGATATTGATATTTATGAGGTGATTAATGCGGCCGCCACAAAACCGTTTGGCTTTACTCCCTATTACCCCGGCCCCGGTTTAGGCGGCCACTGCATTCCCATTGATCCCTTTTACCTCACCTGGAAAGCAAAAGAAGTGGGTATGAATACACGCTTTATTGAACTTGCCGGCGAAATCAATACGAACATGCCTCACTATGTGGTAAAGAAGGTGGGCGAAGCACTTAATTCAGTTGGCAAAGCAATTAAAGGGAGTAAAGTCCTGGTATTGGGCTTAGCCTATAAGAAAAATGTTGATGATTTGCGAGAATCGCCTTCTTTGGAGCTGATTGATATTTTAATTGATAAAGGTGCGATTGTAGATTATTGTGACCCATATTTTTCTTCCATTCCTGAAACCCGAAAACATCAAATTGAGCTTAGCTCAAAAGAATTATCAGCGGATATTTTACAATCTATGGATTTAGTCCTTCTTGCTACAGACCACGACGATTTTGATTTTAATTTAATAGAAAAAGAATCTTCATTGGTTATCGATACCCGGGGACGGTTTGAAAAATCAGAAAAAATCCTAAAAGCCTAAACTCAAATAAAAATGTTTGCGTCATTGGAGCTGGATATTGGGGAAAAAACCATATCCGGACGCTAAATGAATTAGGATATCTGGGTGGAATAGTGGAATCAAACCAAGAAACGCTAATTCGATTTACGGACCAATATCCTGATGTTAAGGGATATCTATCTTTAGATGATGCTTTAATCAATGAACAATTATCAGGTTTTACCGTAGCAACTCCAGCCGAAACGCACTTTCCCTTAGCTAAGAAAATTATGGCAGCAGGGAAGCATGTTTTGGTAGAAAAACCATTAACTTTAGAAGAAGGCCATGCAGAAGAACTTGTTGGACTTTCTGAAGAAAATAATGTCAACCTTATGGTGGGGCACGTGCTCTTATTTCACCCTGCGATTAGAAAAATAAAAGCGTTTATTGATTCGGGTAAAATTGGGAAGCTACAATATATATATAGTAATCGACTGAATTTGGGACAAGTGCGAACGGAAGAAAATGCGTTTTGGAGTTTAGCACCTCACGATATTTCTATTTTTCAATATTTCATAGATGTTTTCCCAGAAGACATCCATGCTAGCGGTAGTTCATTTTTGCAAAAGGGGATTCATGATTCAACCATTACCCAGCTCAAATACCCAAATGGCGTTGAAGGGCACATTTTTGTAAGCTGGCTCCACCCCTTTAAGGAACATCGTTTGGTTGTAATTGGTTCGGAAGCGATGATTAGCTTTGAAGATTCTTCCGAAGGGAAACCACTTAAAATATATGCAAAAAAGTTTGATATGGCACAAAATATGCCAGAGAAAATTGATGGTCCCGTAACCCTGATTAATTATGAACAAAAATATGCTTTAACAGAAGAATTGCACTATTTCGTTAATCATTTAGATGGGGGAAAGCCAACTATTGCTAATGGAAAACATGCTTTAGAAGTAATGCGAATTTTAATAGAAGCCAGTCAGCAACTTATAATTCATTAGGAGAAATAAATGAAAATTAAAAATAGAAAAATATTGGTAATTGGCGGAGCGGGCTTTATTGGGAGTCATGTCATTTCGGAATTGCTTAAAACAGATGTTGGCGAAGTTGTTGTGTATGACAATTTTACCCGCGGTAAAAAGAGCAATATAGAAGATAGCTTAAACGATTCTCGATGTTCTCTATATCCAAATGGTGGAGATATTCGTGATGTTGATTTATTAAATGATGCCATGAATGGAATGGATGGCGTTATTCATTTAGCCGCCATGTGGTTATTACATTGTAAAGACTATCCGAAAACTGCATTTCACGTTAACATTGAAGGCACTTTTAATGTATTGGAAGCATGCGTGAATAATAATATTAAAAGATTAGTTTCTTCTTCTTCCGCTTCTGTTTATGGGGATGCCGTGGAAGTGCCCATGACAGAAGAACACCCATTTAATAATCGAAATTTTTATGGTGCTACAAAAATTGCTGGAGAAGCTATGTGTCGTGCATTTTATGATCGTTATGGATTAGAGTATGTTGGTTTAAGATATATGAATGTTTTTGGCCCGCACCAAGATCAAACGGCAGCCTATACAGGCGTTATCCCCATAATGTTAAATAAAATTGACGCTAAAGAACAGCCTGTCATTAATGGTGATGGAAGTCAGGCATATGATTTTATCTATGTTGAGGATGCTGGACGTTTTAATGTTTCTGCTATGGCAAGTGATAAAACGGATGAATTCTATAATGTAGGAACGGGTGTCCAAACTAGCATTAGAGAATTGTGCGACACTATTTTAAACATGAAAAATTCCGAATTAAAAGTGAAATATAATCCCTATAGCGAAGATGACGCTCGCCGGTTGGTTCAGAACAGAATCGGGTGCCCAAAGAAATCGGAAAAAGATTTAAATTTTGTTCCCAAATACGATTTAAGGCAAGGAATGCAAAAATTGATTGATTGGAGAGAAAAAAACTTATGAAAGTCCCAATCGCAAGAACACAGCTAACAGAAAAAGAATTTAACATTATCCGGAAACCACTGGAAAGTGGATGGGTAGTGCAAGGACCTTACACAAAATCATTTGAAGAAAGATGGTGCGAATTCACGGGGGCAAATCATTCTATCGCTGTTACTTCCTGCACGACAGCACTTCATCTTTCGTTGGCTGCTCTTGGGTTAGAAGCAGATGATGAAGTAATTGTGCCCGCCTTTACTTGGATAGCTACAGCGAATGTAGTGGAACATCTAAAAGCAAAAATTGTTTTTTGCGATATTGATCTAAAATCATTCAATATTGATGTAACTAAAATCGAAGATAAAGTTACTACAAGAACAAAAGCAATTATTCCCGTTCATCTTTTTGGTTTATCTGCAGAAATGGATCCCATTATTCAAATTGCTAAAAAATACAACTTATTTGTTGTAGAAGATGCTGCTTGCGGTTTTGGTTCTAAGTATAAAGGGCATCATGTGGGTACTTTTGGAGATACGGGATGTTTTAGTTTTCATCCACGAAAAGCCATTACCACTGGGGAGGGGGGTATGATTACAACTAATAATGATGAATTAGCTGAAAAAATGCGTTCTATGCGGGATCATGGTGCTGCCATATCTGATTTTCAAAGACATCATGGTGCAAAACCTTATTTGTTGGCAGAACATCCTTATGCCGGATTCAATTATCGTATAACAGACATTCAAGCATCTTTGGGTGTTTCGCAAATGGATAAAGCTGATGATATTGTAAGAGAAAGACAGTCTTTAGCCAGTAAATATAGTGAAGCATTAAATGCATTAGATTTTTTCCAATTACCCTACGAAAGTGTTGATTATATACATGGTTACCAGTCTTATCCGTGTATGTTTGATATTAAAAATGCTAGTTTAAATAAAGTTAAATCAGTAAATAAAAAAAGAAATACTTTTATGGATACTTTACAAAACGATGGTGTTTCTACCCGCCCTGCGACACATGCGGTCCACATGTTGCAATATTATAGAGAAAAATATGAAATACAGCCGGAAGATTATCCCAATGCCTATATCGCCAATGAATGTAGCATTTCTTTCCCCTTATTTAATGGATTGACGGATGAAGAGCAGCGTTTTGTAATTAAATCAATTAAGGAAAGTTATTTGAATGGAGATTAATATTGAGAATTTATTTATAAATAACTTATCCAAAGTTGGTAATGTATATATTGCATCGAAGGAATCGTTAATAAAAAACCAAGCGCAAACAAATGAAGTATTTAGCGAAAAATGGGGAAAATATGAT
>JAERSJ010000102.1 GCA_016845825.1 Methanobacteriota archaeon | reverse complement strand
CTAGTTAATAATATGTTAGGCTACATTAAGGCTGCAATTATTTTTCTTCCTTGGGAAATAATTGTCATACCTTTCTTGGCCGACATAATCTAAAAAACTAGGTGAAAAAATGTTTATTTTATACAACGTAGCTAAGTTGAGTTTGGATATTTTCGAAAAAATTATTAGGGGCATCCTATTCTAGTAATTGTGGAAATAGAAAACTACTGGAAATTAGTCATTGGCATTACATTTGGAGTATGCATGCTAGTTTTTGGATCTGTATTTTGGAATACCGCAACCGAAGATTATTACAATAAACTAAATGGTGAAACTTATGAAATTGATAGTTGTCTGCAGTACATGGAACCACCTCTTAGTTCAATGGAAGAAAGAGATGACTGTACTCAAAAAAGACAATTGGGTGGTATTTTCACAACGATTGGAATTGTGAGTCTGTGGGCTACGATTTACATAAACAAAGATTATATTTTTCAATTACTCAAAGATAATAATCTATTGTAGATTGACTGAAACCTCTTAAATACAGTAACTTCATGAAAAATTATGAATAAAGTTGCAATCGTTGTAATGGTTGTTGGAGCACTGATAACTGTTGGAGGTATAGCATTAATTTTCACAGGAGATTCTTTCGAAGAGAATATCGAAGAAGGAATTATTTACGAAGGAGCAGACGGAGAAATTAGTATAGATCAAGTAAATCCGAACAATGAATCTAAGTATTACGTTCACCTAGTTGATGTAAAGTATGCTGGCGGAGGTTCCGGAGGATATAACGAAGCCCATGGGAATAATACTTGGAATCTGACTGAAGCTGATTGTGACAAGGTAAAATCTTTTTCTCTAAAAATGGGAGATACTGAAATGTTCTACCCTCAGTGCAATTATATTAGAGATGATACTGAAGATCAATATATCGTAATTGGACGTTTGTGCAATGCTGTCTACGCTGATGAATACGGATTCGAGAGCCATAAAGGAGAAGGCTGCCGATCGGGAACATATACGTGGGAGACTAACGGAAATGTCATAATGGTTTATGATGTAGAAGCATTGATTGGTGCTATTTTTGAAATAATTGCTAAAGGGTTTGGATCATTTGCAGCTTGCTGTTGCGGTGTTGTAGTGCTATTCGTTGGTATAGTTCTAGCGTTTACTCTGCAAGATGATGACCCCTCAAAATATTATCAACAAAATAATGAGGCTGGTTCGACAACATCTGGAGCCAAAGGATGGGATGAACAGGCTGATTACATACATAGAGAAAAGAAAGAAGAAGAAGTTCCTGAAAAAAGTGAAATGGCAACTTCTGAATCTGAAGAAAAGAAGGAAGAGAAAAAGCGCAGTGGAGAGTATGAACTGCCACCTCCTCCTGAAATATAGTACTAGTTCAACGCTAAATTAATATACTTCTAGTGCCATGCACTCGTATGAATGAGAGTGAGGTATATCCTTGCCCAAGATGTTCTGGAGTTAATCTAACGAAAAAATTTGCTCTAAGGAAAAAACTTAGACACTGGTCTTGCAAAAAATGTAAAGGAATAATGCTAAGTGTTGATGATATCAATAAATTACCTTTCATAGGATCAAGAATTATAAAAAAACATAATATAGAAAAATTTCTTGGATCTGGCGATATTGGTACACTTAGTTGTGCATCTTGCAGTACTAAAATGAATGAAATACACATTGTATGTAAAAAACATGATAAGCATACCTCTCCAATTGTAAACGCTGGAAAACTTCTAGCTGGTGGAGCTGCCTTCATTGGAATTGGCTCTGTAGTAATACTCTTAATTATTTTAACCGAGGGTGCCATCGGAGGTGGGCCTTCTCCGATATCTAAAAAGGGCCTAGAAAAAGCTGCTGAGAAGACTAGATTAAAAAAATCCGAGGTGGAGATTGTAACAATTGATGGATGCACTACTTGTAAATCATTCTGGTTTGATGAAGGAGAGCTTGAGAAATTAAAAGTTGCAAAAATATTAAAGAAATACTCTGGATTGAGTAATGAAGAATTGAAAAAATTTAGAACAAAAACTGAAAAGAATTACACGGATTTAGTAGGTTTTGCTACAAAAGAGACCAAGATTGAATGGGGCAAAATATCGTCACCCAAAACACAAAAAATTAAAGCAAAGTCTCTACCCGAAGGAAAGATAGTTGGAGACATTATCGAAAAGGATACACCGTCTGAAGGAATGTTGATACTTAATAAAAAAACTAATAAATGGGATTTTGTCCCTAAACCTAAAGAAAATTAATTCTATTTTCATATCAATTTTAAATAAATGTTTCAATATTATACATAATGAAATTCTTAGTTAAAATCGCAACCGACCCAGACATTGACCCTGTAAAATGCGTTGTTGGAATGGCATGCGCAGCTCAAGCTGTTACCGCTGGTCATGATGTAGACGTATTTTTTGCTGCAGGTGGTGTAAGGCACTTAGAACCTGGTCAATTTGAAAAAATGGCGAAACACTCAGATGTTGATCCGAATCTTATGAAAGGAATGATGGACAAGCTACTAGAAGGTGCAAAACTACACTGCTCCTTTGGATCTGTAGCATCAGTTTTAGGAAAAAAAGAGGGTGAAGGCGCTCTAATTATTCCTGACGATAAACTTGCTTGGGAAGGACCTCCGCAAGTAATTGAACTTTCAGCTGCCGCAGATACAGTACTAGTCTACTGATTTTGTATACGATAAGCACCGATTGCAACGCTTCCAATCATTAATAATGCTAAAACGTTTGCTACGATAATGGCAATCGAATTTTTCAGAACTCCATAGATAAGCCAAAGAGTTAAAGAAATACAAATAACAACGAAAGTTGGAACGCTAATTCCATCAGCTCTTCCATCAATCCAGACTCTTTTCAATTGAGGATACCATCCTGAAACACCTAAAAAGCCTGCAAACAATCCAATACCCTCGACCCAATCCATTATGGTCCATGAGCCATCATTTAAATATCTGACATAGAGATAATAATTGTGAAAGTTGATATCGTTTGGTTTAAGAGAGATTTCAGGCTAGAAGATCACGCTCCAATAAATGCAGCCTCAACAAGTAACAATAATTTTCTTGGAATTTTCGTTGTTGAACCATCCAGACTGGCTGAGAAAGATACTGATCCTATTCACATTGATTGGGAAATTCAGTGTGCCGTTGAATTGCAGTCTAGGATTAGAGAATTGGGAGGCGAAATGCTGATTCTGCACGATGAGATTATTAATGTATTCGAAAGTTTAAGAGAAAAGTGTCAAATATCGAATATTTACAGTCATGAAGAAATAGGAACAGAATGGTCATACAGAAGAGATATCAGATTCGGAGACTGGTGTAAATCTAAGAAATTAAATTGGAAAGAATTTCCTACAAACGCAGTTATCAGAGGACTAAATAACAGAGATAATTGGTATA
>JAERSJ010000101.1 GCA_016845825.1 Methanobacteriota archaeon | reverse complement strand
TTCCCTATTGCTGTTGGGGCAGTGTCATTTACTGGAGTAAAGTTATACAGAAAATACAAGGAAACCAAGCAAAAATCCGATGCACAACCAGCTACCATTCAATAGAGCAATTCGTCTTTTGGTGAATAGGAATGTTGGCTTGTTCAATTACAGTCACCACAGTACCCATCATCTTCTGAAATATCAAATTTAATTTCCTTACAACCTCTACAAGTTCCAGTGAATCTATTCATCTACAACACTAACCTCTATTGATTTGAGTTTGGATAATACAGGAATTACAATACCCAGACCAGTACCAAAGAGGATGACACCAAATGCACCCACATATGACACACCTGGAATCCCAAGCAGAGTTGCCAATCCTAACCAACCAGCACTAAAGGACATTAACACAAACCCAATAATTGCCATAAAATATGGATTATTCATCTTCAGAAACCTTGTCTGATTCCCTACCCAAAAATCCACTAAGTAGAGATTTCTTGGCTTGATCTTTTAATGTAATAACACGTTCTTGTTTGTTCTTACCCATCATTCCTAAGATGGTGGTATTTTGAGTATGTTGATTGATACCGATGCTTTCTGAAGATTTTGCATCAATTGCCCTTCTCATTGATTGACCTATCTCAAAAACATCTCTCATAATATCTGCTGCACGTTCTGAACACATGTTACGAGGTGCATCATTACCAGTTCTTTCCCATTCGTTTAACTCGTAAATGGTATGACCAAAGGTGTTGGAAGCAACTGAATGTGTCTTGGTCCAAAAGGCATTATCATTTAGTATCTGTTCATTGACTAGCTCACCATTTTTGGTTTCAACTATTTTATTTGTCTGGCATGATGTGATGACTCCTTTTACTAGAGCATTGATAATTTCATCGTTTTGTGCCAACTACATCCACTAAAGATTTAATTAATTACCGAGTAAATAACGTTTGTGGGAAAGAAAAAGATTAGAATAACTTTAACACGATACCAAAAGGAAAGGATATTGGGAAAACAGTATAGAGAAGATAGTGATTTTAGAGGATCATTTAGTGATTATATTAAGAAAAAGAAAAAAGAGTCAAAATAATAAATATTACCGATAAAATAACAAGTTATGAAGAAACCCACCACACCAAAATGGGATTTACATATTATTAAACAGGCTAAAAAGAAAGGTGGTAAATTTTGACATTTGGCAAACTACCTAAAAAGAAAAAGAAACGTTCTGTATGGAAGACTCAAGATGAATGGTAAAATTTGTATCAAATGTGGTCACAGTTATGACGGCATTAAATGCAAGTATTGTAAGGGTAGGAAAAAGTTTCAACAATTTTGACGTATAAAAAACTGGTCAAGCACAAGCGTAAACCAAGAAAGGAAACCAAATCATTTTCTAAAAATACTGAAAAAGTGGTTTACCAGTATGGTGATGGTGCAGTGAAGAAACAATCACATCTATCTGGAAGATATGCCACTTACAATTCCAAAGGCAGACAAATCAAAAACCGTTGAAGATTTTAATTGTATTATAATTGATGTTGTTTGTCTGTAGAATTTTTAACATCCACAAACTAAATTGTGCAGACTAACCCCCACTTACCCCTCAACGGTTGGGGGTACAATTTATTAACACGTTAATAACTCGGTATTATGTGGATGTGTTATTATGGCAATATTAAATGGTCGTGACCAACTAACCAGCAAATACATCACAGCAGAAATTACAGATTCAGAAGATCGAATACACTACATTCCAATCAAACACAGTATTGGAAATTACTTTTTAGCAGATTTGGATGGAACTGTTTTTGCCTTTACTCTAAAAGATGCCAGAGTATTAACACATTACAAAACACTGACCAAATCATTTAGAGTGATACAGTATGACACATCACATTATGCTTCACTAAAGCCAGAAGTAAAAGAGATTGAATTGATGTTAAAGAAAAATTCCCTACCAAAAATGGATAAAACTGCATACAAGGTTCTATCTGTATTTGCAAAAAGAGAAAAAGCAAAGTTTGAACCACATAGTATTATTGAATTGTTAGATGTGGTATCAAAGAAATCAGGTGAGTTTCCAAATGAAGTTAGACAAATCAAGGAATATCTTGATGAATTAAATGTAGAACAAATTGTAACACCAGTCAAGAAAATTACCGATTTTATTCACAATGATTTGATAGCAACATCCCCATCATACCTTGGGGGATTAATTCAACAATATCACAGAGCAAATTCAGAGATAAAACAAATGACCAATTCACCAGTGAAAAGTTCTACAAATATTATGAAATTGGCAGTAATTGGATTGATGGCAGTAGTCATTGTAGTTGGTTTGGTATATACCAGTGATCAAGGGGTCTTTGATGGAATCTTTGAGTTTACTGATTCAATGAGTACCATAGGTGATGGATTATCAGGATTGCCATCCCCAACGCAAGGATTCCAAACACCAGCCACTGGAATGGACTTTAGTGATGCAGCAATCCAGGCAAAGTATACCCCTGAGGAATTGAAAATTGCAGTGAATAATGGCGAGGTTGATTACAACAAACTTTCATCAAACATGAAAGAAATGCTAGACAATGTGGAGTTGGAAGAATGACTCTAACTGATAGGGAAAAGAAGATTGTTTTGATAAAGTATATCATTCATGGGGTGTCACCATTTGATTCAACACCACTTGGTAAAAGAGTCAAGATGTTAAAGGCAGCAGTTGAGAAATGTGGAATGAAATACGATGATGATGAATTACAATTAATTGGTCAGGAATGTTTGGCTTTGCAAGGGGAATTAAACAATACAATGATGGATTATATCAGTGACAATAAGGATTTGGTGGTTAAAGCACACCAAGAGATTGACAAAGGTAATGATGGATTCAAAAAAGAATTGGGTGATGATTTGGCAGATGAAGGATTGGAAATCCTCAAAAAGAAAAAATGGTATGAAAGATTCTAGCAGACATATTGTGGTAGGAATTTTATTTTTTATTGGCGGGTTTTGTATATCCTTAATGACTTTAGGTTTTATGATTTTATATCCAATGAGTGATGTATGGAATTACCCAGTTTCGAATGTAATTAACATGATAACATTTGGAATGATGGGAGTATCGGTATTATTGTTTTGTTTAGAGCCGTTAGGGTTACAAATTAAAAGAATAAAAGATAGCGAGTAATTAACAAGTATGATGAATATCACACTAATTCTTTTTATCATTTCAATGGCTTCTGGACCAGTAATCATTGATTGTGTTTATGCACAAACTACGGTGGTTGTTGAGGATACCACACCATGTTTTATGAATTATGAAGCATCAACTGAGATGTGGCAAAATTGTGGATTTGAAGAAGATTTTATCAAAGCTACCTTAATGCCATTTGAATGGGTAATGGGTGGTTATTTCACCTTGGTAATTGTTTCTATTTTGATTATTATCACTTACATAAAGTACCAAACTGTAATCTATCCTCTAGCAATTGGGGTGGTCATGTTACCAATCTCATCATGGGCTTTCCCAGACATGGTCATTGGGTACGGATTGATTTTGGCAGCAGTGGGAGTGACAGCCGTTATCAAAATTATCGTATTCAAGCAGACCAAGGTGTAATGGAATGAAGACAAAAACAGTTTCCCCACTACGAAAGTTTTATCGTTGGAAGTGGTCAGGACTTATTGTAGTACCAGGTGCAGTTGCATTGATATTATTTGCATGGTTTTCAATCACATCAAGTTTTGAATTCTTTGAAACATACAGTTGTGAAACCATTTACAATTACATGATGGATGTTGATGTACCAAAAAATATTACCCCTCATAGTGAACTAACAGAAAAACAACATCTGAGATTGCATGAGATATTTCAAGAGTGTCAGGACAATAACAGATTTTCAGAACCTATAAAACATAAATAATAATCATTGTAACAGTAAGTAATGTTTGATAAGAAGGAATATTTGAAACAATGGCACAAGAATAATCCCGATT
>JAERSJ010000100.1 GCA_016845825.1 Methanobacteriota archaeon | reverse complement strand
GAAGAATGTTTGGGCTATCGGAGACGTAGTCGGAGAGCCAATGCTTGCTCATAAAGCATCAGCTCAGGCCGAAGTGGTTTCTGAAATTATAGCAGGACATAGAAGGGAGTTTGACCCTGTTTCAATTGCTGCAGTTTGTTTCACAGATCCTGAAATTGTAGGTGTCGGCTTAACACCAGATGAGGCCAAAAAAGAAGGTATAGAAACTGTAGTAGGCAAATTCCCATTTGCTGCAAGTGGAAGAGCTCTAGCAATGGGCGCAGGTTCCGACGGGGGATTCGTTCGTATAACCTCACGAAAAGATAACCAAGTAATAGTAGGAATACATGCAGTAGGTTCTCATGTTTCAGAGCTATCTGGAGAATTTGCATTGGCTCTTGAGATGGGGGCAAGGTTAGATGATATAGCAGGAACAATACATGTCCATCCAACTTTGACAGAAGCTTTTGCAGAGTCTGCACTTGCCAGCTTAGGACATGCAATTCATATTTCAAATTGATTGATATCGATATAATTCAGGCAAATAATTCTACCCATCAAGAAATAGATCAATTAATGATTGAATTACAAGAAGATAGGATAAATGGTAAAATTAGAGATACATTAATTTTTGTTGAACACCCTGAGATAGTGACTATTGGGAGGCGAGGTATGCTTGATGGTTTAACAGCACCTGATAATTTTCCTTCATCTCAAGTAGATAGAGGTGGTGGACTTACTTGGCATGGTCCAGGTCAACTTGTGGGATATCCTATATTTCTATGGAAAGAAGAATCAGTTAGAGAAGTAATAACAACAATTGAAGAATGGATAATTATGTCATTGTCCGAGTTTGGTATTGACGGATTACGTGATGATTCCATGCAAGGAGTATGGTTTGAGGGACATAAGGTGGCTAGTATTGGATTGGCATTTAGTAAGTGGGTATCAAGACATGGATTTGATGTAAATTTAAACACTCCAGAAGGAAGAATAGAGTCTGTTGAAGGTTGTGGCTTGCCATTAGGTAAACATGCGGCATTAGCTAAATTTGGTTACAATATTTCTATAACCGAAATGCAAAACGCGTTACTTGGTAAAATGCCTGAGATTTTAGGAAGAAAAGTCGGTAAAATTATTAACTTAGAAAATCTTTGATTAAGTGCTGATTTTGTTCTTTAAGTTCATGATGTTCTTTCATCCAAGATTTGGCTTTTTCAACACAAATGGATTTTATCTCACCAGTTAACAGCTTTCCAGAAACGTATTCCTCTCTAATTTTTTCTAATTCATTGTCGTTTTCTTCGAAAAAGTAGCGAAGGTATTGGTATGAGACATCAATGTCAGGGTTTCCTCCCTTTTTGCGGTGTTCCTCAACAGTAGGCTGGCCGCCTGAGAATGAAGATTTTATTTTCTTCTCTATTGTTTTCATTGAATCATTTAAGAAAATGGTTGTATCCGGCATACTAGAACTCATCTTACCACCAGTCATACCTACTGCAAATTGGTGATATGTAGATGATGGCTGCATTAGCCCCATTCCTCCTAATTGCCTTTCAAGAGACAACAATTCGTATTGAATCTCAGAATAGTTTTCAGCAGTGGCATCTTTGATATCGATTGTGCCGTGTTTTGGATTTGAATTAATTTGATTATAACCTGCTTTATTGATTGCACTAATTGCCTTATCGATGACGATCTTCCTTTGAGTTTTATCAACTCCCCCATTATTTCTCATCCCCATAATATCTTGATTATTATCTTGAATTGATAATCCAATAGTTAAGTTTCCTAATTTATTTTTGTTCACATTGAACCAATTAGTTTTAGAGACCATACCTCTTGTTAATCTGATATGCGGATCTTGATCCATTCCTACGGGAACAACTATAGGCCTTAAACCTCCATATTCCTCTAGTTGGGGATGTACAATATCGCCAGCTTGAACCAATGGTGATTGAACATGTGCAAGACTTGTTTTACCTGAAAATCCATAAATTGCTTCCATTTCAGAGAGATTAGTTTTCGTACCTAAAGTAAATCCGATTTTCTGTACTATTGCTCTTTCAGATTGAAAATATATTGATGTCTTATCTGGATTTAATCCCATTCCAGCATAATTTGATATATATTCTTCAACAGCATATTTCCTACATTTTTCTAAGCTAAGGCTTCTTGTTGCATGAGCTTCCAAGTCAGCTACAGCAATTGTAACGTCCCCTCCTAAATCTTGGAACCACTTAGCTTGGTCGATTACCATTTTGTGGCCTAAATGCATCTGACCTGAAGGCATAAGTCCAGATAAAACTCCGAAAGGCTTTCCAGCTTTTTTTGCATTTAGTATAGAATCTAAATCTCTATGAGCAAAAATTATCCCTCTTCTATGAAGATGTGTAGGTTCAGGCAAAGTGGTATGATCTATTTTTTCTAGACCAAATTTTTCGCAAATTTCGTCATAGTTTTTGATACCTTTACTTGCCCAAGGGTCAATTTCCATTATTTTACGCAAAGCTTGGGGACTTAAAGATAATACCCACCAAACTTACTGTTATTTTCCCTATCCGTTACAGGTTTGTGACTCGCTTAGAATGGCCTAGAGCAATTTTGCATTTAGATATGGATGCTTTTTTTGTTAATGTTCATATTTTAGAAAATCCGAGCGACAAGGGTATTCCTCTTGCAGTTGGTGGAAAGCCGGGCCAAAGGGGAGTTATTGCTTCAGCTTCTTATGAGGCTCGTGCAAAGGGAGTACGTTCGGCTATGGCTTCTAGTAAGGCTTTGAAACTTTGTCCCGAGCTCAAATTTGTCTCTTCAAACAGACCCATGATTCGTTCTTGCTCAGCTAAAGTCATGGAGATTTTAGCGAGATATGGGACCTTGGAGAAAATGAGTGTTGATGAAGCCTTTGTAGATTTATCACTTCAAAAAAATCCCGAAGCTTTGGTTAAGACAATTTTAAAACGGATCAAGTCAGAAACAAATTTACCTTCTTCAGCAGGTTTAGCAACGTCTAAATTAGTTGCTAAGATAGCTTCAGATTTTGAAAAACCAGAGGGTTTCACTGTCGTTCAGCCGGGATTGGAATCTAAATTCTTGGCACCATTGGAAATAAGAAAAATATACGGAATAGGTCCCAAAACAGCATTACGCTTGAATAGTCTTGGGATTGAAAAATGTTCAGATATAGTTTCAATCGATATTCAGAAGTTATTGCCAATATTTGGGCAATATTCAGTTAATTTAAAGAATAAGGCTAAAGGAATAGATAATAGAGCAGTAGATCCTTCACCCTGGATTGCTAAACAGCAGGGAACTGAAACTACATTTGAATCAGATATTAAACAAGCAAAAGATGTGGAATTAGCTTTGAAGGAATTATCTAAAGAAGTTTCTGAAAGTATTGAACAAATGGGTCGCTCGGCGAGGACTATTACTATCAAATTACGATGGCCTGACTTCACAACTATTACGAGGCAAAAGACAGTTCCTGGAGAGATTCATAAATCAGAAGATATCTTCAAGGTAGCAAAGGTTTTGCTATACGAAAACTGGGAGCCCGGAAAGCCAATAAGACTTTTAGGAATTTCAGCTAGTCGTTTAGGAGTATCAGATCAGCAAAAGTTAAACTTAGAATTCGAATAGACTTTTTTGTTTGTTATCATTTTTTGGGACTATTCGTTTAGGTTCGTCATCAACTTTCTTTTCGATTTCAGGGATATAGTCTAGGGTCACAATTTCTTTTTCCTGTCGATATTGCTGAGATTCTTCCATAATAGATATAAGATTTTTATTCTTTTTATCAGTATTTAGTAAAATAGCAAGTTCGTTTTCATTTAAATCTAGATTCCCTGCTATCTCTGCAGCTTTACGGTTATCATTTTGGCAAATAGTAGCTATCACACCTATTTGTTCCATTTTTGATTCTTTAATTGATTGATGGGTGGCAGCACCTACTTTTTTTGCTAATGAATCTCTGTACCCTCTTTGAAATCGACTTGCTCCCATTTTTCTGATGTATGATGGAAACTGAGGCCTTCTTCCGCTTGTTGGGTGCATTTTAGACAAAGCAACGCCGCTCGAAATTAATTCAGATGCATATCCCCATAAACCATAATTTTGATTTCTTATTACTCTTGCAAGTAATAAATCTGCGTATGCCACTTTTGAATATGCTCTATTAATATCACTTGGATTTTTATAGACTATAGGTATGTTATCACTGACCCATGTTGCAACATCTCTAGGCGGTTCGTTCAGGTCAAAAATAGCAGTTCTTGGTTCATCAAAAGTATTTCCATGAAAAATGGCGTTTAGAGTTTCAAACATTTCAGTTTCTCGATCTCTTGATCCTACTTTTTCTAAATCATCATGGGCAATTTTTTTATTTCCTTCAGACAGCGATTGTAAATCGTTTATTGCGCCCCTTAGGTCGCCTTTAACATTTTCGGCCATAGTTCTGATTGTTTCATTATCAATTTGCAAGTTTTCTTTTTGACAGATCTTTTGTAAAACATTAGAAATTGACACAACAGACGGTCTTTGAAATTTTAAGTTTAGACACAATCTTTTGATTTTAGCTCCAGTTCCTTTAGTTAAATTGTACAAATCATTAACGGTAATTACAACGGGTTGCTTAGTTTGCTCGAGAGTCTTTGAAATGGCCCTTTTTCCGCCTCTATCACTGTAATTCTTTACTTTATTCTTGGATTGTTGCGCTCTTTCATACAAATTATCAGCTTCATCTAGAAGTATCAAGTTTCTATCAGATAATCCCTCGCTTCCGAAAGTTTGGAAAAGTCCAGCTCTTAATGCAGTTCCTTCAATTACAGCTCCAGATCTAGCATCAGAAGCATTTAATTCGATTACTTCCCATCCCATATCATTTGCTAAAGCGATAGCTGCAGAAGTTTTACCACAGCCAGGAGGTCCAGAAAGAATAACTCCTTTCTTAACCATTTTTTCACCCCATGAGCCTGCCCATGATTTTAAATCATTAATAACCTTCGTATTCCCAATTATATCTGACAGACTTTGAGGTCTATATTTTTCAGCCCAAGATTCCATTATTCACCTAGCTTCATTGTAAAATGCATTTTCTGATATCTTAGTATTGATTTAGCGTTTCTTGCGACAATCCAAAGACAAAAGAAAATACAAGTCCCGCAAAATATCATTGTGGTTCCAAATGAAGATTTAAATTCAGGACTGTTTAGTTTGAAAACAGACATATTCCAATCTGTATTCCCCATGTAAACTAGAGAAGATCCTACCATTAAAGCCAGAAAACCAGCAAATATTAGCGCTCTACTTCCTGTACGTTGGTACAATTGTAATACGGGTGAAATTATAGTTAAAAATAAAGCAACCCCAAAAAGAGTAAAAAATAAGCTCATGAATTTGGTTTGATAATAATTGATTGTAGATGTAGGAAATCCTCCTGACATAGCGCTTTCAGCAATCATAGGCATAGGAGCGTAAGCGGCCACTATGCAACCTAGAAAAACGAATCTTGCTACCATCAGTAATAATTGTGAACGACGACTATCCACTTCCAATTTTTCTAATTTCTTGTAAGTTCTTTTCAAAACCCATCTTGAGATTGCCATTGTGCTAGAGGCAAGTGGAACAAAAACAGCAGTTACCAAAATTAAGCCACCAACCAATTGTCCCATAATATCACCACCAGAATCTCGACCTATCAAAGAAGATAATGATAGAACTTTATCAGTACTTGTGTAGACTAATATTCCTTGTCCAATGTATAATAAAGCAAGTAAAAAGCCTGCAATAAAAATTCTAGTTCCAAAACTACTGTAAATGTATGCGTCTGGCTGATCTCTTACAAACCTTACCACTAAATCAACTATCAGAGAGCTGTTAATTAGGCTAACTCAAAGCGCATTTGTTGCGGATCTTTTTTTCCAGCTAACTTTTCAGCCAATTTTTTACCGATTCCAGGTATTTCACTCAAGTCAGAAGGTTTTGCATCGCGAATTGAACTTTGGCTTGTAAATCCTGCATTAAACAAAGATCTTGCCCTTACTCTTCCGATTGAATCTATCTCCAGTAATGGTAGCAATTCCTTTCTGACTCCGTTCGAAATTCTAATCTCCAATTCAGCTACCATTTTTGTAGTGTTAGGTGATATCAGTTCAGATAATTCGGACATCGAATAAAGAATCCAACCTGCAGTCTCGACCTTTGCTCTAATGTCTCCAGGAGTGGTAGAATATCTTTTCATTAAATGTTCTTCAGGCGTTTCTTCCACCCAATCCATCAGCAGTAAAGCAGTTTTCAAATCCCAAAGATAGAATTCGAGTTCTGTGTGTTCTACTGGCGGAGGCAACATAAGATCAGCTTCCATTTGCATTAAATGAGTAAGATATGTTTCCATTTCATTTTTTCTAACGTATAGCGAATAAATGTCGGGAGTTCTTGTAATAGTGTGTAGCAAGCCCAGCGGATTTGCAGGTACTTCAGATTCAAGAGCTTTTCTAATTATGACTCCAGAAAGAGGGTCAATGTACAATTGAGAAACTTTTCTACCAAATGGAGTAGCTTTTAGTTTCTCTTTAAGAGGGGCATTTGCGGGAATAAATTCACCATCAATTTTACCTTCTATTTCGATTAAACCTTCTTCTTCTAAAAAATTAAGTACTTTGTTTATGCGATGTTGGGTTCTCCAAAGTTCTCCTTGAGCTCCAAATAGTGTCTTTTTCAGGAAAGAGTGCATTTCTTCAGTTGTACTGATGGTTCCGGAAGAGATCAAAGAAAGTAAATGTGTTCTTAGTGCAGGCTCACTGCCTAATCTAGAAAGTACAGGCTCAGTTTCACCCTCAAAATAAGTCTCTATAATTTGAGCTTTTTGTTCTTCATTTTTTGCAATTAAAACACCTTCTCCATCAACATCAAATCCAGGTCTTCCAGCCCTTCCCAGCATTTGTTGAATTTCTAAAACTGGCAAAGGTTGATTTGATTGGAAACTGGAATCCCAGCGAGTTAAATCTCTGATAATTACTCTTTTAGCAGGTAAATTTACTCCTGCGGCTAAAGTAGGCGTTGCACATAATGCTTTAATTTTTTTCTCTCTAAATCCTTTCTCAATAATTTGACGTTGTCTATTGGTTAAGCCAGCATGATGATACGCTACGCCTCTTTCAATTAACTTTGTAAGATTTGAATCCACGGATGTAACTTCGTCAGCTCCAGTTTTTAATTCATTTGTATATTCCTTCAACTTTTCAATTTCTTCATTTTTTAACCTTTTACCTATGAGCATACCAAGTCTTTTTGCTTGAGCTTCGGCAGATCTCCTTGTATTAACAAAAACCAAACATTGGTCAGGTAAATTATCAAGGGCTATTCCTTCAGTGCCATCAATATCTATTCTCTTAAATTCATCCCCATCCCACTCAATTTCATTAGCAATACAAATTCCCTTCTTTAGTGGAACCGGACGAAAATCACTCTCAACTAGTGTTGCTTCTAACCAGTCAGCCACTTGCCTTGAGTTGGAAACTGTTGCTGATAACCCTATAATTTGTATTTCAGGATTAATTTCTCTGAATTTTGATAAAGTAACTTCTAGTGTTGGCCCTCTGTTAGAATCATTGATCAAATGTATTTCATCCGAAACTAGACATCCTACTTCGATTAGCCATGGAGGATTATGTCGAATCAACGAATCCGCTCTTTCAGAAGTTGCCACAATAATATCATATTTTGAAAGTCCTCTTATTTTATCAAAATCACCTACAGAAACACCAATCTTAGCCCCATTAAGAATATTCTTGCAAATGTCTCTTAATTCATTGACCTTTTCCCATGCAAGAGCTCTTAGGGGAACTAAAAAAATTCCCTTTTTCCCTTCGTTTACAGCCTTCATAAGGGCATTGTAAGCAACTACAGTTTTTCCTGCTGCAGTAGGTACCGACATCAGCAGAGATTCATTTCTCTCTATTGCCTGCATGGCCTCTTTTTGAGGAGGATACAATTCTTTAATATTAAGATAATCTAATAATTGGTTAAGCAACCTTACCAGCTCTCATCCTGCTCATTGATTCCAAATTCAGGTTTGCTCTGAAAAGTAAAGTAAAGGGCAGAAGCTCCGCACAATGTAGAAAGTAAAAGCCCCCCTAATCCAACGATTGCAGCTGCACAACCAACTAAAACAAGATTATAATTCTGTCTCATGACTAGTAACGCACCCCCTACAAATGAAAGAACAGCACAAACGAGTTCCCAAATCATTCCGACTTCTATAACATTACTCACAAAAGATTCATCAATTTCTTCTCCCTCTTCATCAATTTCTAGCCCCATCTCTTGCATAACTTCATTGTACTTTACAGTAACTCCTTGAATTTTATCACCATCATTAAGAATTCCATTCATAGTTGTTGCAGTACCTAGTAAAACAAAACCAGCGATTATAAGTAAAAGTGCGGCAATATTTGGTTTATTAGTAGATGGATACAATGAAACAACACTAGTGTTCCTCTCATTTTCAGAATCTCCCCAGTCTAAAGATTCGTACTCGGTTTCTTCCCATTCATTAGACTCATCACTATCCATTATTTACCTATCCATAAAGCCGTAATAATAGTTGCTCTATTTTCTAAGTGCCTTTAAAGTTCCACTCGTTTTAGTTGGCTTAAGCCCTAACTTATCGATGTTATCTTCAATCAATTTCCGCAATATAACTGATTTAGTATGATCAATAAGAATAATACTATTTTTTTCTTCGAACTCTATAATTCGCCATCTAATTTTACCCTTAAGAATTTCTGAATTTTTACTTAAGAAGGACCTGATGATTCCCAATTCAGGTTTTTTATGATGTTCGAAGAGAATGTATCTTTTTCTTCCTCTTTTTTGCTTAACTACCAACTATCTTAATGCCTCATTAATTTTCTCAATTATGGTTTCAAGTTTTTTAACTCTTTGATTTAATTCAGCGATTTCTAAGCTCAATTTTTCATTAGTTTTAGAACCGTTTTTGGCCTTTTTTACAATCCAAGCATCGGTTTCTTCTTTCTTTTTAAGCATTTCATCCATCTCTGAAGAATCGTTCTTGTCGTCTTCGATTATTTCATCATCAATTTCTTCTGTATTTAACTCAGTTTCTTCTTCACTAGGTAAATTTAAGTCTTCAGAATCTTCTTTATTTTGAGATTTTTCTCTTTGATAGTCTTCTACGGTCATTATATTTCCTTCACTATCTGATTTAATGATATTCTCATTTTGTAGTTCTTCTAGCGATGGGGCAAACTGAGACATTTCACCTCCAGCATCTTTGAATGCTAAGAATAGACTTCCCGAATCTAATTTATACCCTTCCATTTTCAAAATATTTACAATTGTAGTTTTTGCGACTGTTAAATCATCATTACTTGGTGGGTATGCCATAAATTTTCATTAGTAGCTTAATTTTATAGTTTTCTCAACTCAATACGTTTAATCCCCCCTAATTGTCAACATTTGTGTCACTTGCTGATAAGATAGCAGAAATTGAGGAAGAAATTGCCAATACGAAGTATAACAAGGCAACTCAACATCATGTAGGAAAATTAAAAGCTAAGCTGGCACAATTAAGGGAAGAAGTAGTAGCAAGCTCATCTGGACCCAAAGGTAGCGGGTATGGAGTTCGTAAGGCTGGCGATGCAACCGTCGCTCTGGTTGGTTTGCCAAGTGTAGGGAAATCTACATTGTTGAATTGCTTGACTGATGCTGAAAGTGAAACAGGTTCATATGCTTTCACGACTCTAGATGTAGTTCCAGGAGTTCTGAAATATCGAGATGCTAATATTCAAATTCTAGATCTTCCAGGGCTAATCGAGGGGGCTGCGAGAGGTGCAGGTAGAGGTAAGGAAGTCTTGTCAGTTATCCGTTCAGCAGATTTAATTGTTCATGTTATTGATGCACTGGAGCCAGCACCTCATGTTATTTTAAAAGAATTAACAGATTCAGGTGTACGTTTGAACAGTCGCCCCCCTAATGGAAGTATCTCAAAGACTGGAATAGGAGGAATCGAAGTCATTTCTACAATTATACAAGATTTAGAGGATGAGGCTATCAAAGGTATAGTAAGAGAGTACGGAATAGTTAATGCACAAGTAGTTTTTAGGGAAAAAGTAACAATTGACGATATTGTAGACATTCTCTCTGGAACAAGAGTTTACACACCTTCATTTAATGTAATAAGTAAAGTTGATATGGTAAATACTTCAGATATTAAGAAAATTAAAAAACTTTGTGGTTCTATTAAGACAATTGAAGTTGCAGCCCCGTCAGGTGTTGGTATTGAAAAATTAAAGGAACAAATCTATGAATCACTAGAATTTGTTTCGATATACATGAAGCCTCAAGGAGAAAAGGCAGATCTTGAGGAGCCAATGGTAGTTAGGAAAGGTACCACAATAACCGAAATATGTCAACGATTACATCGTGATTTCGTTAGGAAATTTAGATATTCACAAATATGGGGCCCGTCTGCAAAGTTTCCAGGCCAGACAGTTGGTTTGAATCACAAAGTTCTAGATGGAGATATAGTAAGTATAATTACTCATAGATAAGTAAATTATTCATGGAAGAGTATGAATAAACTTTTAATTTTCTAATCTTTTTATTAATTCAGCTTTTTTACCTGCAGTAGAAAGTCCCTTTTCCTTAAGTTCAGCTTTCAATTCAGCAACTTTCATGGCTTTATAATTTTTCTTTTCAGAATCATTTGTGGTAACTTTTGAACTTTTTTCTTTATTTTTACTAAATAGACCCTTAATAGCTGAAGTGCCTTTACCAAAACCAGACCTTACGGCAGAAGTACCTCGTCCAAAACCAGACTTAACAGCTGAAGTTCCCCTTCCTAATCCTGATCTCACAGCACCAGCTCCTCTACCAATACTTGATTTCATTAGGTCGGCACTCTTACCTACAGCACTTCCCGTTTTTGTTAAAATCTGTTTTGCTTTTGGAGAGTCATTACTTTTGGATTCTTCTTTAGTTTGTACTTTCTTTTTTGGTTCTTTCTTAGATTCTTTTTTTGGAGTAAGTTTCATCTGAGATTTTTGTTTAAAGACAATCTTTGGTTTAGATTTTTGTGTAGCTTTCTTTTCATTATATTCCTTTCTAGCAGAATCTGCAGCTACAGATTCAGGTAACTTATCCCCAAATCTTTCATTATATCTATCTTCCAGACTTTTGCCTTTTGAATCCATCATGAAGTCCAGTTTTTTATGAATGTCAAATAACGGTTTGTTACTTTTCTTAGACCATTCTTTGCTAGTATTGCTTTGATTTGCACCAGTGCTTACTGAAATATTAGTATCGGCAACAACACCCACAGGTGCAACTTCAACTACAGGCTGAGCTGCAGGTACGGGTTGAATGGCAGGGGCAGCTTGTACTGCAGGAGATGCTTGAACAGCAGGTACAGCCTGTACTGCTGGAGCAGCTTGGACCGCCGGAGCTGCTTGAACTGCAGGATTGCCTACAGGCTCTAAGACAGGAGGGCTCTTTTTTGCTTTTTTCTTTTTTCCACCAAACCAGGCCATTTTTTCACCAATATTTTTTAACTATTTCGACTAGCCTTTCAAAGAGACTTGTTAGAGAAGGAGAACTTTTAGCTTTTACACTATTATCAGCATCTCCGAGTCTAATTTCGGCCTCATCCTTGCTAGGCGACATTTTATTGTATCTATACTTCTCAATTAAAAGCTTGTTTCAGCCCTTTTTATCATCTAGACTCATTTTCTTACGAGTTAATCTCTGACGATTATATGCCTTAATTATATCACCTTTTGTAATAATTCCAATTAGTTTTTTCTTATCTGAGGAATCTACCACTGGCAAATGGCTAATCTCCCTAGAGCCCAAACAATCTAAGGCTTCAGAAAGTGTATCTCTAGGAGTTACAGTGATTAAATCAGTAACGCAATAATCTTTAATTGTTAAATGTCTCTCATGTTTAACCGCTGCATTATGTATATCAGTCCACGTAATAATTCCATAAAGTCTTCCTCTGTCATCAATGACCGGCAAACTCATGTGGCCAGTATCTTCAATTATTTGTAAGGCCAATTCCAAGGGTTTATCGGGAGTAATAGTCATTACTTCATTACTCATTGCTTCTTCGACAGTGATCATCCTCATTATATCCTGTTCAGCACCTAGATCAATATTTATTCCCATTCTGGCTAATTTAGAAGTATAGGCAGATTCTTTGGAAATAACATAACACGTTGCATCGGCTACTACACATGAAAGCATTAATGGTAAAATAATTTCATATGTTGCAGTCATCTCAAATAGCAGAACTATTGCTGTTAGTGTGGCCCTTGTTGTAGATGCTACAAACGCCGCCATTCCCACTAAAGCAAATGCACCAGGATGTGTAATGATTCCTAAATCACTCATAAACAAGCCCATTCCAGCTCCTATTGCAGCTCCGATAAACAAACTAGGAGTAAAAATACCGCCAGAACCGCCTGAGCCAATAGACACAGAAGTAGCAATTATCTTTAGTGCCATTATTGAAAATATAAAGATGAACAGATCATCGATAATTGAATTAGAATTATTGTTGCCTGTTAAATTTTCACCGACACTTATGTTTCCATTTTCATCACTATCTAATGATATCAAGTCAGATGTAACATCAAATCCATTTCCAAGAATTTGTGGAAATGAAAGAGCAATAAGGCCTACAAAAAGTCCTCCGAGACATGTTTTTAGAGGCACAGGGATAGCTTTCAATTTTTCGAATTCTATTTCAACAAAATTAAGAGATTTTATGAATACAGAGGCAGTAAATCCAGTTAATATTCCTAAAATAATGTAAAATGGATATTCAATAGCAGATCCCAGTTTGTATTGAGGAATACTATCAAAAGCAGCAACGTCGCCGGTTAAACTTCTACCAACTGTGGTCGCAATTACTGCAGCTACAACGATCGGAATGAATGATTTAGTCTTTAATTCCGCCAAAATGAGTTCAATAGCGAATAAAACTCCTCCAAGAGGTGCGTTAAATGCAGTTGTAATAGCCGCAGCAGCCCCGCATCCTACTATTGTTCTTGTTTCATCAACAGTCTTTCCAGTTCTTTGACCTATTTCAGAAGCTAGAGTTGACGATACAACCACCATAGGGCCAACCCGTCCTAAAGACATTCCAGTTCCTACACTTGTTATAGCTGCAACACACTTGGCTAATCCCTGCTTTGCACTTAATCTTGCTTGTTTAAAGGCTACAGCTTCCATAACAAGAGGTACACCTACTCCCTTTGCTTCTCTTGACCAGTATTCAATTATTAGTCCTGCGATTAGCCCTCCTAATGCAGGAACAAAAATAATAAGCCATGGCCTGTCTGATTCAGATATATTATTTTGAACAAGTGAATCTCCATAGAATATACCTTGCATTAGCCCAGTCATTGAGATAAAAACCCATGTTAGAATCGCTGCACTTGCCCCTGTAATTGCAGCTACAATATTCAGTTGTAGCATTGGGGAATTTATTATGCCTCTTAAGCGACTAAAAGCTTCAGAATCGTTCAATTTGTAAGGACCTCAGAACCTGAATTTGTTATTAAAACAGTATGCTCAGATTGTGCTACCATTCCTTTGCCAAGCTCATCTAGAACAGGATAATATGAGATAATGCCAGCTCTCATTAGCTTTGTTAAGCTATTTGCAGCGTCATTCGTTTGAATATCATGCAGCCATCTCTCAGCGAAGGGTAGGCCTTTGTATCTGTGCTGTATTTCATCTATCATTTCAGCTGCCTTTTCATCTCTGATATTTCGAACTTGTCTAACGTGATAAATGTTTGAGTTTCTCTTACCTCCAACGCGTCCAGCTCCATCAGTTACAAAAGGTTCGATTGCAATAATATCTCCAGGTTTTAATACTGCACCACCGTTCTCTTTTACATTAGGTACGGAGATTCCGCTGTGAAGATTATATCGTTTAATTCCATGTCCAGTCAAATTTGCAATTGGTTTGTATCCACGGTTTTCAATAGTAGTTTGTACGGCATAACCTATCATGCCTACATTAATTCCTGGCCCAGCTACTTCGATAGCTGCATTAAGAGCTTCACGAGAAGTATCTATGAGTTTACCATATTTTTCAGTTCCAACTTCTACCGTTAGAGCGTTGTCTCCAATATAGCCATCAATATGAACTCCAACGTCTAATTTTACTAGATCACCTTTTTGGAATTTTTCAGTAGTCTTAGTAGAGGGAGTCCAGTGAGCTCCAACATTATTAATTGCGAGGTTTGTTGGAAATGCTAATTTTCCTCCATTATCATAAACATAGTTTTCAATTTTTTCAGTTGTTTCTAGCATAGATTTGCCCTCTTCAATCAGCTTTTTACCAAAGTGTAAAGCGTCATGTGCTAGCTTTCCAGCTTCTTTCCACTTTTCTAATTCATCAATGTCCAATTATGTTCTCCAATGTGTTGCCGTATAAAGCACCGATGCGGACTATTTTAGGAGTACCATTAGTTAAATCAATTATAGTGGATTCAATTCCATCAGGCTTTTCACCATCCAGGTAAATACAAGAATTGCCGAATATTTTTTTTGCTTCATTTAAATCTTTAGCGATATTTTCACCGTGAATATTTGCGCTAGTAGTAATGATTGGATTTTTTTTGGCCAGAGATATGGAAGTGTTGTTTTTTGGTATTCTTATTGCTATGTTTCCGTTCCGTGTAACACCTTCAGCAAATTCAACCTTAGATTTCAGTATGGCAGTCACAGGCCCGGGAAATAATTTTTCAATAATATCTTTTTGCTTTTTGTTAGTAATACAGTATTCAGAGATTAAATTTACATTGTTAACCAAGATGCTCACTCCGTTTTCCTTTTTACCTTTTATTCTGAATAGATTGTTTACAGATTCTTGATCAAAAGGATTGCACCCTATTCCCCAAACCGTATCAGTTGGGTAAACAATAATTTTGCCTTTTTTGAGAGCACTTCTAGCCTCATCAATGGTTAACATTAATTAACGAAGAAAGTACTTGTTAAAATCGTTTTTCACTGCGATGCTGAAGAGGTGTGAAAGTTCGGTCAATTTGTCCAACGTATCTAGCTCGTGGACGTATTAATCGATTATTTTTGTATTGTTCTAAAACATGCGCGGTCCAGCCAGCCACCCTCGACATCGCGAAAAGAGGTGTGAATAAATCCGTAGGAATCCCTAATTCGTAAAGAAGTGGGGCCGAATAAAAATCTACATTTGTTATAATTGCTTTTCTTTTTCTTACTTGTCTCTCGATTTCCTCTGCAGTTCTGTAAATTTCCATGTTGCCGTTTTCTTTACAAACTAACTCAGTCATATTTTTTAGATGTATTCTTCTTGCATCATCAACTTTGTAAACTCTGTGACCAAACCCCATAATTTTTTGTTTGTTATTGAAAGCATTTTCGATATACTCTGAAGCATTTTCAGGTTTCCCAACTTCCAGAATCATATCCATTGCTTTCTCATTGGCACCTCCATGTAGTGGACCACTTAGAGTACCTACGGCAGAAGTAATTGCAGAGTGTAGATTTGCTAAAGTTCCAGCAGTTACTCTTGCAGAGAAAGTAGAAGCATTAAATCCGTGGTCGGCTAGTAGTATGAGGTAAAGATTCAAAGCATTAACCTGGATTTTTGAGGGTTCATCTCCGTGAAGCATTCTTAGAAAATCTTCAGCATGTCCTCGCTCAGGATCGGCTTTGATTATTGGAAGACCTTCTCTTAGGCGATGTATCATTGCAACAGCAGTTGCAATTTGTCCTACAAGTCTCAGGGCTTTTGGAGCTAATTCACTCAGAGGCACATTTTTTTCATAATGGCCAAGAGCAGATACAACCGTTCTTAGAGTACTCATAGGCGAAGTTTTTCCTACTAATTTGGTAATAACTTCAACTACCTCATCTGGTAGCACTCTTGCTTCACCTATATTTTTAGTCATTTCGCTCAAGCGGTCTTCAGAAGGAAGCTCATAATCATATAGGATACATATGGTTTCTTCAAAAGTAGTATCCAAAGCAAGATCATCAATATTAAATCCACAATATCTTAGTATGCCTTTTTCCCCATTAACTGAGCTTAATTTTGTATCAGCCGCTACGATTCCTTCTAATCCTTTTGTTGGCTCAGGTATTGAATCCTTATTATCTTTTGGTAATGACACATTATTCAGTAAAGGAACCAATATTTAGGGATTTGCCGAATTTATTTTTTATATTCAGTGACTC
>JAERSJ010000099.1 GCA_016845825.1 Methanobacteriota archaeon | reverse complement strand
CTTTATGGTTTTGAAAATGAAAATGATTTAAAAAAATATTTAAAAGATAAAGATGTTATTCTTGATGCTGGTTGTGGATTGGGATATAAGGCAAAATGGTTTGCTGAGTTGAGCCCTACAACACTTGTTTTAGCAATGGATTATTCTGATGCTATTTTCCATGCCGAAAAAAAAATACCATCATTATTCAAATATAGTATTTATAAAGGGTGATATTGCACATACAAATTTAAAGAATAATGTATTGGATTATGTTAGTTGTGACCAAGTAATACACCATACTGAAAATCCGTTGGCAACTATGCAGGAATTGACAAGAGTATTAAGGGGGAAAGGTGAACTTGCAGTATATGTGTATGCCAAAAAAGCATTACCCCGAGAACTTCTTGACGAATATTTTAGGAAAAAAACAAATACTGTATCTAATGATGATATGTGGGAATTCAGCGAACAAATGACCGTGCTCGGTAAGCGATTGTCAGATTTAAAAATAGAGTTTGATTCGCCTGAAATTCCCTTGCTGGGTATTAAGGGTGGTAAGACAGACTTACAGCGCTTTATTTATTGGAACTTTATTAAATGTTTCTGGAACGATGAATTAGGATTGGCATCATCTATTTCAACCAATTATGATTGGTATGCACCTACTAATGCAGAACGATACTCAAAGGATGAATTTCTTTCAATGGTATCAAAATGCGGCTTATCTACAGCTTTTATTCATTCTGAAGAAGCATGCCACAGCGGTAGATTTGAGAAAAATTAAATATATTATAAAAATATGTGCGGTATAACAGGAATATTTAATTTAAACGGTGAGCCGGCTTCGCCGAACATTTTGAAAAAAATGACAGATGCTATTGCCCACCGTGGTCCAGATGGAGAAGGTCATTATACAGATAATTTTATTGGATTGGGGCATCGCAGACTAGCAATTATAGATTTATCTCCTGCCGGACATCAACCTATGATTTCAGCCAATAAGCAAATTGTATTAAGCTATAATGGTGAGGTTTATAATTTTCGAGAATTAAGAATAGAGTTGGAACGATTAGGACATCAATTCCATTCACAAACAGATTCGGAAGTAGTTCTTAATGCTTGGGTAGAATGGGGTGAAGATTGTGTCCATCGATTTAATGGTATGTTTGCTTTTTCAATTTGGGACAAACAGAAAAAGATACTCTATCTAGTTAGAGATAGGTATGGGATTAAACCCTTGTACTATGCTCAATGGGGGCAGACTTTTCTTTTTGCATCAGAACAAAAAGCAATCTTGCAACATCCTGTGGCAGCAAGGATTATCGATAAAAAGGCGTTATTAGAATATTTCACTTTTCAAAATATTTTTACAGACCGCACACTGCTCGAAAACGTTAACATTCTTCAACCAGGATCAATTGCCAAAATTCAATTTAAAAAAGATAAAAAGGTATGTATCAATCAATATTGGGACTACAACTTTAAGGAACCAATAAAACCAAAAGATTCTAGAGAATACCATGAAGAGCTAGATAGACTTATAAAGCAAGCCGTAAGAAGACAACTTGTGACAGATGTTGAACTTGGTTCATATCTTTCTGGTGGAATGGATTCTGGAACATTAACATCTTTGGCATCAAAGGAACTACCTTATATCAAAACATTTACCTGTGGTTTTGATTTATCATCTGCTTCTGGGCTTGAGTTAGCTTTTGATGAAAGAGAAAAAGCTGAAGCTATGTCCGCTTTATTTAAAACAGAACATTATGAAATGGTGCTTAAGGCTGGTGATATGGAAAGATGCTTACCTCGCTTAGCCTATCATCTGGAAGAACCAAGAGTCGGGCAAAGTTATCCAAACTATTATGCAGCGCAGCTTGCCAGTAAGTTTGTAAAAGTTGTGCTTTCTGGTGCTGGCGGTGATGAACTATTTGGCGGGTATCCTTGGCGTTATTACCGAGCTGTGGTAAACAATGGTTTTGAGAATTATATTGACAAATATTATTCTTTTTGGCAAAGGCTAATTCCAAATTCAGAAATCAAAGAAGTATTTAAACCTATATATAATAATGTCAAAGATGTATGGACACGGGATATTTTCAGGGATATTTTTCAAGAACACGATAGCGAGCTTAGCACACCACAAGACTACATTAATCATTCTCTATACTTTGAGGCAAAAACTTTTTTACATGGTTTGCTAGTTGTCGAAGACAAAATAAGTATGGCGCATTCAATGGAAACAAGAGTGCCATTTTTAGATAATGATTTAGTTGATTTTGCAATGAGTTGTCCAGTTAATTTAAAGCTTAACAACTTAACAGATGTTGTAAGAATTAATGAAAATGAACCAGGAAGTAAGAAAAAAACATATTACCAAAAAACTAACGATGGAAAGCAGATATTGCGAGATGTAATGCGTGAATATGTACCTAGTTCAATTTCCATGGGACAAAAGCAAGGCTTTTCCTCGCCAGACTCTAGTTGGTTTAAGGGTGATAGTATCGATTTTGTAAAAAGTAAACTCTTTAATAAGAATGCCGTTATTTATGAATTTTTGGACTACTCCACTGTTGAAAGGTTAGTTAATCAACATTTGAATGGAGAAATTAATAGGCGACTATTTATCTGGTCACTTATTAACGTTGATGAGTACATAAATGGAAATTAAAAACTTTGATCCAACTTTAAGGGTAATTTCAAAAATAAGATACTACATAAATTACTTAAACCTAAATCTAAAGGGATATAAAGTGTTAACAGAAGTTGGTTCTGATTTATATAATTATATTCCGATTATTCCAATTCTCGCTGGTGCAGAAAAAGTAATGGTTTGGACTCGAGATTCCATTTACGGTAAAGCCGATCATTTAATAACAGACTGCCAAAAAAAAATCAATAATATTAGCAATTACCGCAATGTAGAATTTTTTAAAGGAGAAATAAACAAGATTCATCTAAAAGATGCTGATATAATTACAAATTCGAACTTTCTTAGACCACTTAATAAGGCAAAGCTTCAATATTTAAAAAAAGAGGTTGCTATACCATTGATGTACGAAAAATGGGAATTAAGAAAAAAAGATATTGATATAAGTTACTGTTTAAAAAACGGTATAAGAGTTGGTGGAACAAACGAAGACTATGAAAAAATTAACGTTTTTAATCATATTGGTCCATTGGCTATAAAAATGGCTTTTGAAGCAGGTTACGAGATTTATGAAAATAACATAGTTATTTGGTCTGACGATAATTTTGGAAATGTAATAAAAGAAGCTATGATGGGTTTGAAGCCAAAAAGTTTATTAATGACCACCGATATAGAAAAAGTTAAAAAGGAAGTAAAAAATATCGACTTTATATTTTTAGCAGATTATGATGAAAAAAGATCTTTCTCAAATGATAGTTTTTTTCAACTAGAAGAACTATCCAATTTAAATCCTCATTTTGGCCTAGTGCACCTTTATGGTGAAGTAAATTATTCTGAAACTAAAAGGTTGGGTATTTATTGCTATCCAAAAAAAAATGGTATTTCGCAAGCCATGTCTTTAACATTAAGTCACATTGGGATTAATCCATTTGTTGCTTTAGTAACAGCTGGTTTTAAAGTTGGTCAATGCCTACTCGAAAAAGATTATGATAATGAAATTGTGCAACTCTTTGATAGTTAATTTTAACTTATAGGACTTTGAAATGAATGAATCAGGCTCACAAAGGTTAATGATCAAAAATGGAAGTCTTCCCATAAATTTTATAACTTCTTTTCTAACTTCTGTCAAAGCAACAAATAGTCAAATAAAATTTGATTCTCTCAGACTGGTTGATGATGAAGGTGCTTTTAATGGCCTGTCTTTTGTTTTAAATAAGATTTATTTAGAAAGAGCATTAGAGAATCGGTCTATAAAAGGCTTATTTATATCGCCCTTACTATTAAAAGACATGAATGAATTAGATAGAAATATCGCCTTTTTATTATCAGATAGCCCTATGGAAGATTTTTATGAATTACATAATTACCTTTACACAAAAACAAATTTTTATGGTAAAAAGATTTTAAAAGATCCTGTGATACCTAAGTCTTGTAATGTGTCTCCAAGTGCAATAATTAAAAACGGGGTTATTATGGGAGAAAACTGTGTAATAAAAGAAAGATGTATTATCAAAAGTGGTACTATAATGGGGGATGACGTTGTAATTAAAGAAGGAGCTATTATAGGTGCAGAAATAACGGAGATGAAAATGATTCGTGGTAAAAATATTTCAATAAAACATGATTCTAATGTGATCATAAATGATGAAGTTGAAATAGGTATAAATTCTATAGTAAGTAGAGGAATACTTGGTCAGAGTACAATAATTGGTAAGGGTACCAGAGTGAATGATCAAGTCTTTGTTAGCCATAGATGTCAAATTGGAAAAAACAGTTTCATAGCTTCCGGTGTTAATCTATCTGGGAGCTCTATAATCGGAGATAATGTATGGATAGGACCTGGAGCTGTAATATCTAATGGAATAAAAATTGAAGATGGTGCTGACATAACTATAGGTTCGGTAGTGGTTGATAAAGTTTCAGCTGGAGAGAAGGTTACAGGTAATTTTGCAATACCACACATGAACTTCATGTTAAATTGGATGCGCTCAAAAAAAAATAGAAAACCATCGAACTAATTTCCAATTTATTAGTTTTTTTATTTTCGTTTGCTTGTAGGTGTATAGTTGTAAGACGAGCTCCAATCAACTTTGATACATATGGTCACCTATATTTTGTAAAGGAATTACAGAAACAAAATAAAGGACCATTTGGCGAAATAAAATTAAATGTAATTGGCAGTAGTAGTTTTAGCCATCCATTTTTGTGGCACTGGATTTTCAAATCGTTTTCGATTTCATCGGTTTTGAAGTATCAGAAATGGATTAATCCGTTTTTTGATTCCTTATTTACATTATTATCCTACCATATTGCTTTGAAAATTGGTTTAGCCAGGCACGAATCACTAGTGATAGTGGCGTTATACTTGTTTACACCTATGTGGTTTTCACAACTATCCCATGGGCCAAGAATTTTCTCTTTAACTCCACGTCTCTTCTCTGAAATACTTACTAACCTATTTTATATTATAACTATAATACCATTAGGTTTATCCTACTGGGTTTTGATTACTATTGGAGCATTTATAAGCTGCATGGTGATTGTATCTACAAAATTTGGTGTTCAGGCTATATTTTTTTTAACACCAGTTATTTCTGTCTTATTAAATGATCGTACCAATTATTTTTCGATCTGGTACCTTGTTCTCTATCAAGATCTGCGCATATTACTTTATGCTTTGTTTCTAACATTATGCGGTAATACCCCACAGCATGATAAGGATAAG
>JAERSJ010000098.1 GCA_016845825.1 Methanobacteriota archaeon | reverse complement strand
CTATTATACCGCAAATAAATCGAAATACAGTAATCATATTTGGAGTCACCCCAAAATTGTACAAAAATGGTGCTATTTGTATACAAATTGGTTCATATAAATAATAATAAATAAGATGGTCTGATGTCTCTTTAAAATATTTACGTTGCATTTTATATTTATAAATATATATATTTTTCATAATAATTAAACTGGGTGCGGAACGCCAATACCACCCGACCCGACTCCAATTTTAGGCCCAAATACAACTCCGGGTGCAAAATATTTAGGAACATCACCACAGGTGTTCTGTAATAATTAGTGGCATTTTTTACACTGATCGCACTCGATTGGACCTCGTCGTCGAAGGGTTGAAGACCCCAGCAAAAAGTTTGATCGACCGTTGCCGTTTCTTTACCCGTGATGGATGTAAGCTCCACAGTGCACTTAGGGGCTATCAGTGCCTGCTTCCTGCTGCTGAGTACCCAACACGCGCCATCCCTTCTGCTTGGTTTTTGCCAAGGTGCTAACACTGGTCCGCCCTCTATTTTACCATCCTCACAATTAGGCTTTCCTAGTCTGAGATTATATTTCTCATGTAATACCGCTTGGCGGCTCCGTCTTAACATTTATTTCTTTTTCACCTAAAAAGCATGAATAGTTACTTTCATTGCCATGGAGGATTTCATCCGCGGCTGCAGCCGGCGTATGCGACGGGACCGATGGACGTAATTTACCCCAATGAAATCCGGCGCATGTTTTTTTTAATTCATTTGTTGTGTAATAAGTGTTCATTTATTGTAATTATTATTTTATTTATATGATATAAAAAAAATGATTTTGAGAACAACAATTTTGAATATCAAAGATAATCACAGATAATCACATGGAAACCTTTGAGGAAATTAATACTATTTTGAAGACGACAAATACAGCCATTCAAGAGTTATTGGCCAGAATTCAACAGCAACCATCCATATACCACGATGATTTTTTTACTATGAAATTATCGGCTATTACCGAACATGTTGAGAAAGTGAAGGCCATTTACAGCATCAAAAAGGTAGCCTATAAGACAAAGACGAGTGAAAGATTCGTCGAGAAATCACTTAATATAGATGAAGGTTATGGAAAACTGATGTTAGAATGGGCAGATGATCCATACGTTAACTTGAACATGTATAAATTGGTTGACGACGACACCTTGCGGGCTCTGTCTTTTGAACCTACAAATCGCGGCGACTTGGATGTAATGTGGGCAGAAATCTCGGATTATAAAAATAATATGAGATCGAGATCGTTCATAGACAACTTCAACAACAAAGGCGAGAAATTTTCTATCGACAACGACGAGATCATCGAGGACCTCAAGGGATACTGGAGTGATAATAATTACAAGGTGCAGGGTTTTGCAGATAATGCGTGGTTGGAGGTCGCTAAAAATATCGTAGCACGTTTCAGTGACGACCAGGATTGTGTGCACATCTTCGAAACGTCCTTTAAGGTAAAGGATAAATTATACAGGATCCCCGAAATGCCCGACTTGCAGGATTACGATGATGGTGACCATCTCTACATTACACACATGCATATCGAGAATGAATATGAGAAGATGATTGAATTTTTTGGAACTATGTTCGGTTGGTATAATATTTGAATTAGGTGAAAATATACTAAAGTGTAGCTTTATTTATTAAATTTAAATAACAATATTAGTCCTCGGCCCACGCTTCCTCCGCCGCCTGCGGCTCACCCATGTTTTGACAACTTGTAGACCGTGATGACAAGCGAGACAACAAACATTATCATTGTTATGTTAACGCGTGACTGTCTGTTGATAGTGATGCCAATTTTTTTTATAATAGGATCTAGTACAGTAAAATCACGCCCAGATAATCTTTTCTCTATGCGCGTGATGAAACACCCCCCTAACAATAAAAACAATACTAATCCAGTAACAAGTAAAAGTAAGAGTGAATACAGAACAACTCTATTATTAGATATCCACCCAAACATCATAAACGCAGTCAACAGAGCATGAGAGATCAGAATAGGATAATATAAATACAGCTGCTTCATTTATATTAAAAAATAAAAATTCTTATTATTTATTTTCGTGTATATCCGGTATATCGCCTAAATCAACGGCGGGTCCACGCATTTTTCTTTTTTTTGTATGTTGATTTTGCGCTGTAGAAGACGATGTCATGGTGTTAATCATACCCATCAAATTAGCACCCGTCTTTTTCATTATCATTTTAGAAACAATAAAGAAAGCCGCGTTCATTATAATTAAGAATAATAGCCGAAGTTCGACAGGCCATTTAGAACCAGATGGCATATAGCTTTTTTCTCCTAGCTCAATCAATAATTTCTCATACGAATGCATAGAAATTATTTGCTGCTGTGTGAATCCTTGCATATCAAACCCCAAAAAATTCCCAAATACAAACTCACAACCCATGAAACCATACACAAGATACGTTTTGTAGTTTTCCACAGATGAGTCCAACGATAACCTTCTCACGCTATCATTATAACTTTTCTGCATAGTGTTCAAATCAGTATGAATAGTGAACTCTGGGATATTTGAGTTAGGATATGATTTACGCAGTAAATCAAATTTGAACAAAATTTCTCTTTTTGCATCCTCGTCGGCTTGATCATTAGCGTAATTTATATCGCGTAATTCCCGTCTTGGAACATATCCACCTTGAGCTTCTAATTCAGCTAACGTAGGCGCCACTGTTGGTTTGTCATTGTTATAGTTTCGATTTCTAGATACGCTATACCCTCGTGAATCACGATGTCTACTATATTTATTTCGACTATAGTATTTATTCACAGAGCTCGAGTCTTCGACTGAAGGAGCATCGTCATCTAATAATTCTTTTAATCTTGTTGATAAATCTTCAGTGTTGCCCGTTGCATCAGATAATTTATCATCTATTTTTTCTTTAACATATTCATCCGCTGACGGAGATGGTTTACGTGCTTTTTCATCATAGTTGTCGCGCTGCTCGCTGTCGTCGCCATGATCGTTGTCATGCCTGTCGTCGTGATCGCTATCATACCTGTCGTCATGATCACGGCGATCATTGTCATACCTGTCGTCGTCGTGGTGGTCACGGCGCTCGCGACGCTCGCTGTCACTGTCGCCGCCGCGATCAACAAACTTCTCGTCGCTACCGCCGTTGTATTTGCTGATGGGGTCAAATACGAAATGATTAGCATTACTACTATCACTAATTGGAGAAGGATTGTGTTCTTTATTGACTAATTCCTGTTTAATTTTACTTTTATTTTCTAGTAATTCAAGATATAATCTAGGCATTCGCGGGAAAATTTGAGGTTTTGTTACTGGATTATGTTGCAATGGAACTTTAACAACATGAATACTTTGTTTTTTCGGCATTAGTTACATTAAACTTATATAATCTTTATATTAATTTATATCGCATGTAGTTATCCGAGTTGAGCATGAATATTTATTTATAATATCGCGTGAAAATGCACTATCGTTGAACACCATATCAAATAAATCGTTAGGTACATTTTCAATCATAGATGAAATTCTATGAGCTACCGTGACAAAGTTAGACAGCGTGTCGTCGTCCAAGTCACCTGGTGTTGCAAATACAGGGATAATAGGTTGCAGTATGTTAATTGTGTATAACTGGACTTTGGTGCCTTTTTTTATACCTAGCTCAGTGTTATCGATTGTATACGTTTCGTGTAAATGTATGGATAACTCGGCAAAGCATATATTATTTGTTGGGTCGCACTTGGACTCCGGGTTTGTTCCAGGATCGCATCGGCTTTTCCACAGGCACTTGCCATTAACATAATCAGTTTTTCTGAATATGCTTGCTAACTTTACCCATAATTTTGTATTTCCTGCGTTACCCCCGAAATAATTTATGACATCTTTATCGCAGTGTAGATGTTGTGTATCGTGGTCTATATGACAGCCGAATAACTTCATAACAAGTGACATGTCTTCGTTATTGATGTATACTATTTTACAAACATCATCATCTGAAAAATTTTTAGCTTGCCATGCTCTAATTGCGAAACTAACGCATGTATTATCGTAGTAACCACCATCTATGAATCGAACCGCGAGTTCATTTTCTATTTCATTTACATTTTGATTAGACTTTTCAAACTCTTCACATGCATTAGTGTTTACGTTATTATTGCAAACTATGTCTATCCCGTTATCTTTAGTTTTTAATTTAACAGGAATCGCTAAATCATTGAAATTTTTACTTATTTGATCACTTAGGAGATCATTCGTGGGGTTTAAAATTATACCTGGATCCTTTACGGTTTGTTCGGCTGTTCGTAGTAGTTGCAATATGCCATACTTGCTGCACGCAAACCCACCAGCCGAACCAGAACAAGCCGCAACTCCTCTAGCCTTAAGGTTTTTTAAACTATTTTTGTTAATATTTTTCAAGGTATTGAAAATATCAAGCTGAGGCCTATTGGCGTATGCAATGGTCGCGTCGCCTTTGTGCATAGATGATGTTGGAATTAATTCCATAGACGAGTCAGTCGCGTTATCGTAATTCAACAAAACAGGAAAAGTTATACCATTCTTGGCGATATCATCCAGGTAATTATTTTTTAATTGGCTTGCGCCGTATTGTGTAC
>JAERSJ010000097.1 GCA_016845825.1 Methanobacteriota archaeon | reverse complement strand
GCTTTTAGATATTAAATATCTAGAATTTAGTGGTAGAGAATATGTTATTCTTCAGAATCAATTGGTAGACCCAGGATATGCAGATCCTCAAGTAGGTGAGTGGGGAGATCCTACTCAAGTTAGTGTAGTTCTTGTAGATGTTACTGACAAAAATAATCCAGTTTGGGTAGATAGCTGGTATGATTCAGACCACCCTTCTGGGCCACATAATTTGTATACACACATGATTGACAATGAATGGTATATTTTTGTTGCTAATCCCGATTATGAAGGCTGTGACATTGCAGTAGGTGAAGCATGTGGTGGAGTTACTATTGCCCACTTGAATCTTCAAGGTTCAGCAGCTAGAACATTAGAAGGAGTGCCAGGTTCCGGTTATGGCCATACTGTAATCAAAGTAGGTGAGTATGAAGTAGCTTGGGAAACAACTAGGGGAGGGTGGATTTACATTCATGATATGACAGTCCAAACTTGGCCAGGAAACGACCCCCAAGATCCACGATATGAACGTACCTATGTTTACGGAGCATATTGGGAAGCAGGTGTTAGAATAGGTGATGTTACAGATGTCCCTCATCCGGTTAATAGTCCTGAAAATTATCTCTTTTATGGATTAGGCTGTAAGAGTACAGTAGGTTCTCCTGTAACTTGTCTATGGAGGGCCCCAGAAGTGGGTTATTGGATGGATTTTGCAGACTTTGATGGAGATGGTCAACCAGACAGCGGTTCCACGGGAAATGAGAACGGAGGTCGCTCTTCTTATATTCACTACACTGAGCCTTATCCTGAAATGGTAGACATTTCTCATATAGCTCCTGAACTTGAAGGTGAAAGGCATTTGATTACAGCTGCAGTCGAAGTATTGTCCACATACGTTGGTACAGGAATGGTATATATTATTGACAACACAGATTATGAAGTTGTCAATGGTAACTTACGGTTCCTTCCTAAATTGGTTGGGGATTGGGAGATTCCAACTTCAGGTTTGCACTGCTTTGGTTCTTCTTGCGAACCTCATTCTGACGGAGATGAATGGTTACTTTTTAGTCCACATAATTTGGATTCAGGTCATTTCATAACTGATGATGAGAAACCAGATCAGAGTTATGGTGGAGGATGGGATGGTAGATTGTACATATCTCATTATCATGCAGGACTGTGGATTGTCGATGTTGAATCTATGATAGCTACAGGCAACTATGAAGATAGAAATGCATCACATCTAGCATCAACTGTTGCTTATATTTTACCTCAAAATAATGCATATGGAGAGCCTCTCGATTCTAATTTCTATGATTTTGGATGGATTCCTTTCCTATGGGCTGCAGAGTATCATGATGGATATACATATCTTTCTTGTATAACTTCAGGTTTGTATATTGCTCAGTTAGACATAGATGTACCTTACATGGATGAAGGTTCATCTACTGACGATTAATTTTTTGTTGTAAATTGCAAATAAATATTTGCCCTTTACCTTCAAATTGTTACTATGCTCTATTAACAGAGATTATCTTTTGAGGTTTATTTGGCCTGTCCATGTGGCCAGTTTTACAACTTTCTATCTTTTTTACTACGTTCATGCCCTCAGTAACCTCTCCAAAAATTGCATGTGCTCCGTCAAGCCAAGGTGTTGGTACTGTAGTCAAGAAAAATTGAGATCCTCCAGTATTAGGTCCTGCGTTTGCCATTGATAGTAATCCCGGTCTATCGTGTTTTAATTCAGCATGGAATTCACAATTAATTTGGTATCCTGGCCCCCCAGTTCCAGCTTTTGGACTATTAGGGTCCTTCGAATTTGGGCATCCTCCTTGCAACATAAAATCCTTGATAATTCTGTGAAAATGCAATCCGTTATAGAATTTTTTGTCTACTAGTTTCAGAAAATTTTCTACAGTTTTTGGAGCCTTATCATCAAATAGCTCTATTGTAATGTCTCCAGCACTTGTTCGCATCAATACATTAGTCATGTTATTAGATTAAGGGAGGTTTCAAAAAGTCTACCCTTGTTTTTTAACGGTACTTCTTTCTAACAATTACTATGGAAGATCCGGTTAATACTCCAGAATTTTGGGAGGCTTGTTATGAATCTGAAATGGATGGCTGGGATTTAGGAGGCCCAACTCCTATTTTTCAAAGATTGGCCTCTGAGCTTCCTAAAGGTAGTATATGTGTTATTGGCTGCGGCAGAGGATACGATGCCGTTACGTTTGCTAAACAAGGTTTCGATGTAACTGCAGTGGATTTCACAGATAATGCTATTTCAGCAACAAGATCAAATGCGGAAGCGGCAAACGTCAACGTAAAATTGATTCAAGCAGATATCTTTGATCTTCCTGAAGATATTCACTACTCGTTTGATTATGTTATGGAGTATACTTGTTTTTGTGCAATTAGTCCTTTGCGTCGCTTTGAGTATGATAGAGTAGTTTGGCAACTATTGAAACCTAGTGGAAAATTAGTTGGACTTTTCTTGCCTCTGGATAAACAATTAGACGAAGGCGGTCCTCCGTGGGGAGTAACAAAGTCTGAGTTGCATAAAGTATTTGGATTACACTGGAATCTAGTTTCTGAGGAAATGCCAAAAGATTCAATTAGTAAAAGAGTTGATAGAGAAACCTTAATGATATGGGAAAAGAAGTAAATTTAATTCCAAGAGTAGATCAAGATGATTTTGAATTCGATAGATTAATTGAACATCATGGTAAATCAGTAGTTATTTTTTCCGCCGATTGGTGCCCATATTGTGTCTCTTTCTTTAACAATTGGACTGAGTACTCTGACGTTTCTGATGTTTTCATAGCTGATGTTACGGATGTAGAATCTAAATTATGGGATGTTTTCAACATAAACGTTGTTCCAACTATGGCTGTTTTTGAAAATGGAGTTCTGAAAAAAAGATGGGATGGTCAATTGCAAAGAGGATTAACTATTGATCAAATTGAATCAGTTAATGAATATTTCCGTTAATTTGATATTAGAATAATACTCTTGGTTCTTCCTTTACTGTATTTAGAACAAGCGACGTGCTAGTACGTTCGATATATTCTTGTGAGAGTGTTGTTTTAATAAAATTGTCCATTTCCTCTCGGTTCTTAAATCTCGCTAAAATTAAGGAGTCCCATTCACCAGTTACATCGTAAACTCCGAAGACTCTTGAATGCTCTGCAATAGAGGACTGTACGTCCATTAATGTACCTTTTTTTATTCTTAAATTGATTATTGCAGTAAGATTAAATCCAACTTTTTCTGGATCGATATCTGCAAAATATCCCTTTATTACTTTGTTCTTTTCAAGTTGCTTAATATGTGCATTCACAGTTCCTAATGCAGCTCCAGTTTCCCTAGCAAGTTCTCTTTGTGATGCTTTGCCATTTCTACTTAATTGTACCAAAAGTTCAGAATCTTTTTCATTCAGGCTCATAAAGTGAACGTATGTTCACCCTATATATAAATTAGTATGTATAAAATTAGTTACAATAGTTTTTCTGCTACATTCAATCAATATATCCGTTTTTTTTATATAGTGTGTTACAATATAAAGGTATGAGCGAATTCTCAAAATTAGAATACATTTGGCTTGATGGTTACGAACCTACACAAAATATGCGAAGTAAGACAATGATTAGGAAAGACTTCGGGGGCAATCTTGATGAATGTCCAATGTGGAGTTTTGATGGTTCGTCTACAAAGCAGGCAGATGGAG
>JAERSJ010000096.1 GCA_016845825.1 Methanobacteriota archaeon | reverse complement strand
ATTAATAGCAAAACAAAAAAATATCGAGATTAAAGTAATTCCTATAAATGAAAAAGGTGAATTAGTAATTGAAGAACTAGATAATTTAATTGATAAACAAACAAAATTTATATCATTAAATCACGTTTCGAATTCTCTAGGTACGGTAAATCCTGTAGAAAAAATAATTAAAAAAGCACATCAGAATAATATCAGAATTATGATTGATGGAGCTCAGGCTGTTCAACACATGAAAGTTAATGTTACTGATTTAGATGTTGATTTCTATTGTTTTTCAGGACATAAAATGTACGGGCCGACAGGAATAGGTATTCTTTACGGTAAAAAAGAAATTTTGGATGAAATGGAACCTTATCAGGGCGGTGGAGACATGATTAAATCTGTTACTTTTGAAAAAACTATTTTCAATGATGTGCCACATATTTTTGAAGCTGGAACTCCGAATATTGTCGGAGCAATTGGGCTCGGTAAAGCAATAGATTTCATAGAAAAGACAACCCTTGAAAAGATTGAAGAACATGAAATGGATTTGCTAAACTATGCAACTAAGAAAATAAGTAAAATTGAAGGAGTTCGAATTATTGGAACTTCTGATAATAAAGCTAGCGTTATCTCATTTGTAATGGATGGGATTCATCCACATGATATAGGAACTATTATGGATAATTTGGGGATTGCTATAAGGGCCGGGCATCACTGTACTCAGCCTGTTATGGACTTTTACGATATTCCTGCCACAGCAAGAGCGTCATTTGCGATCTATAATACAAAAGAAGATGTCGATAAGTTAATAGAAGGAATCGAAAAAACTAAGGAGGTATTTGCGTGAGTGAATTCAACGAGTTGTATATGGAAGTAATATTAGATCACAATAAGAATCCTAGAAATAAAGGAGTTATCGACGATCATACTAATCATGCTGATGGGCATAATCCACTATGTGGAGATAAAATTTCTTTAGATCTTATAATTGCAGAAGATACGGTTAAAGATATTAAATTCACAGGATCAGGATGCGCTATTTCTACTGCATCTTCTAGCCTTCTAACAGAATACATCGTTGGAAAAAAGACATCTGAAATACGCCATTTGTTCGAGGAATTTCACGATTTAGTAACAACAGATAAATCAAATACTGAAAATCTAGGCAAATTATCTGTATTTGAGGGGGTCAAACAATATCCCGCAAGGGTTAAATGTGCAACACTTGCATGGCATACCTTAATTGCTGCTATAGATGGTGATGAGGAGGTTAGTACTGAATGAGCGACCTAAAAGAAAAAATTGTAGAATCTATAAAGAAGGTATATGATCCCGAAATTCCAGTTAACATATATGAACTAGGCTTAATTTATGATATAAAAATCGATAAAGGAGATGTTGAGGTAATTATGACCTTGACATCGCCATTTTGCCCTGTGGCAGGAAGTATGCCAAAAGAAGTTGCTGCAAGAGTATCTGAAGTTGAAGGTGTAAAAAAAGCAAATGTAGAATTAGTTTTTGAGCCACCATGGACTATGGATTTAATGTCTAACGAGGCTAAATTAGAACTTAACATGACTGATAGTTTTAACATATAATAATATGAGAAAAATCAATGTAGAAGGATTACAATGCACGCAGGCTGTAATGTCAGTTCTTAGAGAAATGGTTTCTATGAAAGAGGGAGAAGAAATACATATTAGCTATGAAGAACCAAATGCAAGAAGAGATATCATGGCTATGGTAAAAAGAAGAAAATATAATTTAATCAATGAAGAAGATAAAATTATAATCTTAGCAAAATAATTATGTCTAAAATCGAAGATTGCTTAGTAGATGCAAGGATGCCCACTAAATTTGGAACATTTCAACTTTTTGCATTTCCTGGAGATGATGAAACTAAAGAAGATTTAGCATTGGTAATGGGAAAAATAGAAGGAAGGATGCTTGTCAGAGTGCACTCTGAATGCTTTACAGGTGATGTGTTGCACTCAATGAGGTGTGATTGCGGAGAGCAATTAGACTTGGCTATGGAAAGAATAGCAAAAGAAGGTAAAGGTATTATTGTTTATTCAAGGCAAGAAGGAAGAGGAATAGGGCTGGTAAATAAATTAAAGGCATATAATCTTCAAGATGAAGGACTAGATACAGTAGAGGCAAATATCGCTCTAGGATTTAATGCAGAATTAAGAAATTACAAAAATGCTGCTAAAATATTAAAGAACTTGGGCGTCAATAAAATTAATTTAATGACAAATAATCCCTCTAAAGTTGAAGACTTGACCGATGAAGGATTTGATGTAACTCAAACAAAACATCTACCAAATCCTAACGAAGAAAATATAGAATATCTAAAGACTAAAGCCAAGAAAATGAGGCATGATATTTCAATAGATTAACGAGTAAAATTTTTCTTTATACTTTTATTCTCTGGTCGGCCAGCTACTGTCATCACCCACAAAATGAACACTCCCATAATTAATGCGTATTGACCAGTATGCCACCAAAAATAGTGAAACTTATCCCACGTACTAAAATCGTAAATGTTTATCAAATAATAGCCTGAAAGAATTCTTATCAAATTTTCGACAAAAATGAAAAACGCAGCATAAATTGCCCATTTAGCTCGAACCATAGGTTTAACTCCTCTAAAACAAAGAACTAAAAGACTCAAAAAAACAGTCTCGTGCAATCCACTGCACTCAGCAACTATTTCCATGTCAATTATGTCTGCATATGCTAAGATTGTTGAATTCTCACCTCTTATGTAAACTTCTATTCCAAGAGAACTCTGAATGACATAAAGAATCCAAGTCAAAAATTGTTGATATAGTAAAAGTGAGTTTTCTCCTCTAGTCAGGTGCTGAAATAAGAGATCTATAGGTAAGACAAAAAGCATGACTAAAAGAAAATTGAATGCAACACCAACCAAAACTTTTTCAGATTTCTTTTTAGCATCAAAAGATTTACAAAGATAATTCTCTGCTTTATCAAGATAAAAACCAAAGTTATCTGCATATCTTTCAAAAAGATAATTGGGTTCAACTGAAATTGGACCTCTAACAAAAAGTAAGAATAAGAAAAATGTAGATATTAGTAATGAAAAAATACCAGTTGCCTTATCATCTGAGCTAAATCCAAAGAAAATTAAAAAAACTGAAACTAATAAGATAATGCCTCTAAGAACATCGTCACGCGATAGAGGCTCTAGCTTGACACTTTCGTTATCTACCACAAACATCTAAAGCTAAATGTAGATAAAACCTTTACATTACTTTTCTAAAAATATTTTGACTGCTGCTAAAACTTCTTTGGCATTGGTATAAGTTAACTTGTTATATGCTAAATCCTTATTTAACCAAACAAAGTTTTGATGCTCAGAACTTAACACAACTTCTTTAGTATTAGACTCAGCTAAGAAAAATATGACTTCTTTTGGTACCATTTCATTACCTTTTTGAAAATTATATTCTATTCTGTACCTGAATCCATCAAGTAATCTAAAATTTACTATTCCCGTTTCTTCAATCAATTCTCTTTTGGCAGTTTCTAATTCAGTTTCACTGCCTTCAACGTGTCCCTTTGGAAAATCCCAATGACCTTCATCACCATTTGATTTAGCGGGATGCTGAATTAGTAGAAACTCCTCTGAATTAAACAAAACAATTCCACAAGATTTCTCCATACTTTACAGTCGCCAATCTGCTATAACTAGATTTTCTATGAACAAACTAGAATTAATCTTTTCTTGAACGAGACAAAGCTGTTGCGACAATTCCCAGTGCAAATACTGTGAAAATTGGATCAAAACCTGGAAGGAAAACTCCACGAATCCACATTGTTGCTGTGACTGACCTTGCTTCAGTTTCACCTTGCAAAGTTGTTGCAACTTGCAAAATAACTGTATGGTATTCATTACTCCATCCAACGACAGTACCTCTCGGTGTAGCAACTGTCAGCTGAACTGGCTGTTCACCTGATGCATCAATCTGATATTGAGCCGCCGCTAAAGCTACTGTAAAACCAGCATCTTCTAAGTCTTTTGCATTCAGAACTTCTACTGCTATAGTATCTTGATAATTACCATTATTAACTGCAATGAAGTTCAAAACAAATTCTTTACCTGGGCCTATCTTTTGGAAAGGTTGAGATGCTTGAACGGATAGTCTTGCATATTGTTGAACGATAACTGCGAAACCTGCATTTTTATTAACTTGATTTAGCTGAGTATTGGTTTCTCTTCCAGAAGCAAGAGCGTTAACTTGAACGGTTTTATATGATGAACGTGTTAAAGCCAAGGCACAAACAGGTACAGTAATACTGCCACCCGGCGCTAAAGTAACTGAAACTGCACCTGGAGATATTGTAACACCTCCACCTGAAAGTGAAATATCAACATCAATTGTTGCTTGCCCCTCGTTAGAGATAACCATTTCGGTACAACCAATTCCGCTAGCTCCGGGTCTAACGTCCAATTGAACTTGACCGTTAGTAAAACTTATAGAATACGCAACTGCAGCTTGAGCATCCGCTGGTGGTGCAAACATTACCAGAGATGTTCCTAACATGAGCATTGCGAGTAGTAGAGCTTTCGAAATTTTAGTCGCCATTATTTTTTCCTCCAAAGGGTGTATTGACTGACATACACAAGTTCACACTTTAACTACCGCATAAAAAGGCTTTCTTAACAAAATATACATCAAAAAAGAAATCAAATGATTGAAAATTAGCCTAGTTTCGCAATTAATTCTTCACGATTAGGCTCTACCAAAATACTTTGATCTTGGAATACTATTACTGGAATTCTACGCATTCCATTATTTAGCTCAATTGCTTTTTTGGTAGCCTCTTCATCATTTGAGATATCTATGTAATCATAATCAATATTTTTTTCAGCAAACACTTGCTTTGCTAATACACAATCTCCACAGGTAGGTGTTCCATACATTAGTATTTTACTCATCATTATTCTCCGAATATGCTTCGACATCTAAACATGAACATATTAAATTTCTGTCACCATGTGTATTATCTACTCTACCTACTGATGGCCAAAACTTATTTGTTTTTAACCAAGATTTAGGATAGGCTGCTGTTTCTCTTGAGTACTCATGATTCCAATTATCTGAGGAAACTTCAAGTGATGTATGAGGCGAACCTCGTAATGGATTATCTTCGTTTGAAAACTCACCTGACTTTATTTTGTCAATCTCATTTTTTATCGAGGACATGGAATCACAGAATCTATCAATTTCAGCTTTAGATTCAGACTCGGTAGGTTCTATCATCAATGTATTCGCAACAGGCCAAGACATTGTAGGTGCATGAAATCCGTAATCAATCAGCCTTTTTGCAATATCATCAATAGATAAGCCAGCGTCTGAAATCAAAGGGCGAGTATCTAATATACATTCGTGCGCGACAAGACCCATCTTACCTTTGTAAAGTACAGTGTAATCCTTAGACAATTTTTTAGCCATATAATTTGCATTTAGTATGGCCACTTCTGTAGCATATTTTAACCCTTCAGAACCCATCATTACAATGTAGGCCCAAGATATTGGTAAAATGCTGGCACTTCCCCAGTGTGTTGCGGATACAGGACCGGTCTTACTTTGAGATTTATAATCTTCTAAAGGATTGGAAGGTAAAAATTCTGCCAGGTGCGAGGCAACACCGATTGGACCCATTCCAGGACCTCCTCCTCCGTGTGGTATGCAGAATGTTTTATGCAAATTAAGATGACAAACGTCTGCTCCTATGTCTGCAGGTTTACACAAACCTACCATGGCATTCATATTTGCACCGTCCATGTAAACTTGGCCGCCATGTTGATGTACTAAGGAACATATTTCCTTAATTTCATCTTCAAAAACTCCGTGAGTTGAGGGATAAGTGACCATTGCGGCAGATAATGAATCTGAATACTGATTTATCTTTGATTTAAAATCTGCTAAATCTATATTTCCCTCTTCATCGCAAGAGATTCCTACTACTTTCATTCCAACCATTACTGCTGATGCAGGGTTTGTACCGTGAGCTGAAGTTGGAATTAAACAAATGTTACGATGAGAATTTCCTTTATCTAAGTGAAAGTCTCTTATTGCAAGCATTCCTGCATACTCGCCTTGACTGCCAGCATTTGGTTGAAGAGATATTTTTGAAAAGCCAGTAATATCACAAAGCCAATCCTCCAAATCTTTGAACAATTCGTAGTATCCTTGCGCTTGATCTTCTGGAGCATATGGATGTAAGTTGGAAAATTCAGGCCAAGTGACGGCTTCCATTTCCGTCACCGAATTTAATTTCATCGTACAGGAACCCAAAGGTATCATGCTAAAGTTTAAAGATAAATCCTTTGTTTCGAGCCTGTGAATATATCTTAGCATTTCTGTTTCGGAATGATATGAATTGAATACTGGGTGCGTTAGAAATGAATCGGTGCGTCTAAGTCCTGCAGGAATGCTTTCTCTTGATAACTCAACTCCTGAAGATTCAAATATTTCCAGTATAGCTTTCACGTCTTTTATTTCAACGGTTTCATCTAAAGTTATACCTACTGAATCACTGTATTTCCAAAGATTATAACCTTTTTTTAAGGCTAAATCTATTATCTTAGTAGAATCGCATTTAACTCGGATTGTATCAAAATAACTATCTGAATATAATTCAAATCCACTTTTTTTCAGGCTTTCACCGATAACCCTAGTGAAGTAGTTGATACGAGTAGCAATCTCCTTTAACTTTTCCGGACCGTGATATATGGCATACATGGAAGACATTATTGCTAACAAAACTTGTGCCGTACAAATATTGCTAGTTGCCCTATCTCTCCTAATGTGCTGCTCTCTTGTCTGTAGAGCTAATCTAAGTGCATCATTTCCGTGTGAATCTTTTGAAACTCCGATTAACCTTCCTGGAAGATTTCTCTTAAACTTATCTTTAGTGGAAATAAAAGCCGCGTGAGGGCCTCCGTAACCCATAGGAACTCCAAACCTTTGAGAATTACCTATTACTATGTCTGCACCCCAACTTCCCGGTGATTTCAGAAGACAAAGAGACATTAGGTCTGCCACTACAATTACTAGACTCCCATTAGCATGAGCCTCTTCTACTAATTTAGAATAATCTCTTATTGTACCTGACCGGCTAGGATATTGAATCATTACTGCAAATATATCTTCCTCGATAGTAATTTCCGGAGAGGAAGTTTCTTTAATTTTAATTTCTAAAGGCTCAGCACGAGTCTTAACTACGTTGACTGTTTGTTGATTTATATCATCAATTAGAGCTAGTGTGGATCTTTTACCTCTTAAAGCATTACAGGCCATACTCATTGCTTCAGCAGCGGCTGTAGCTTCATCTAGCAAGGAAGCGTTTGCAATGTCCATACCTGTTAAGTCTGAAATCATTGTCTGAAAGTTTAGTAATGCCTCCAGGCGACCTTGAGCGATTTCAGCCTGATAAGGCGTATATTGAGTATACCAACCTGGATTTTCAAGAATATTTCTTTTGATAACTCCAGGAGTTATGGTTCCATGATATCCATTACCGAGATAACTTTTGAATGTCTTATTCTTTGATGCGTAAGATTTTAAAATTTTAAGAGCTTCTTGTTCTCCAACACCATCTCCTATTTTCAGACTTGAATTAAATGCTATAGAATCTGGGATAACATTATTAATAAATTCAGACATTGAAGAAAATCCTAAGTCATTTAACATTAAAGCCACATCATCGTCGGAAGGACCTATGTGACGTTTGGTAAAAATGTCAGGGTGTTTAGCATAATCATTCATAAAGGATTTGTAATAATTACGGATGGGCCATATGAGTGTTTCGCTTAAATTAGGCATCCGTTCCATTTATGTGCCCATTCCTAACTAATGACTTCCATGGTAGTAATGGCCACTAGGCTTTTCACCGTGGAAGAGGCAAATAGCCTTTTAGATTCAATCAATCCTATAATTATTGAATTATCCGATTTTTCTGTAAAGCAAGAGATGCTAGAGGAACAGTTAGAAGAGATAATGGAAGAAGTGAAAGACGATTATCGGGCCGCACTAAGGCCAGGTTGGGAAGAGTTACAAATCGAACTCGAAAATAATATTAACATTGTAAATAATTTGACAGTTGAACTCGGTAAATTAGGTATAGAAATTGACGATCCTGCACTTGGAATCGTAAATTTTCCGTCACTTAGAGGAATAGAAACTGTATTTTTATCTTACAGATTAGGTGAAAAATCTGTAAGGCATTGGCACGAATACGATGAGAATTATGAATCAAGAAGAGCTCTTGAACAAGAATTGGACATAATAAAGCAATAAACCCTTTAGAATAGGCTCTGATAGAAGAATATGCTTAAAGCAAAAGAAATAATTATTTTTCTACCAGGAGATGGAGAAAAAGAAGTCTTCAAAGATGTTGAGTTTCAATCAAATCCAGAAGCTGGATTACTGGCCATATTCAAAAACGACGGAAAAGAGTCCATTATGTTTTCAGGCCATAGCTTTAAAATCGAAATGGCTGAAAAAGACGCAAAAGAATCATACGATATGGCTCAAAAAGCTCATTTAATGTCAAAAGATCAGATGAAAATGATGTTAGAGCGTGAGACAGGACCAACTGACAGATTTAGCTCTTCTTTCGGATAATGTCCCAGATAAAATTAGTTGTTTTTGACATGGACGGCACGATTATTGAGCCTCGTTCATCATGGGCAATGATTCACGATTACTTTGGCACAGATAATACCGAAATGTTACAGA
>JAERSJ010000095.1 GCA_016845825.1 Methanobacteriota archaeon | reverse complement strand
GTTCTATCTAATAAAGATCAAATACTCATATTTATTGACACGGACTATGATGCTGAAACTGGTTTTAGTGCTGGCGGTATAGGTGCCGAAAAAGTTATTGAAATTGATGGGCATTATGGAATTATCCAATCAAGCATCATGAAAACATATGTCGAGATTGCACAAGAGTGGGGCTCGGAAGTTAATGTTGAATCTGCAAATGACGATAATGAAATCGAAATATTTGGAGATACCGGAAATTATTACGTTTACATAAAAGCATGGGACAACCAAAAGGATGAAATTGAAGCCGAAATCTACAATAAAGTAACTTTGCCTGCTGAAGGTGAAGATGGGGCTAAAGCTGGGACTCCTTCTTTTCCTGCCAGTTGGACTACTATAACTACTGATGCAGACGATAATCTGAATGGAGACGTTGAAATACTTGAAATTGCATTTGCTGAAGATTTTGATTTTGTCTTTTTCAGAATTGAAACTGAGAGTGCTGTCGACATGACTGATTCAACTTTTGGAGTTATCATTGATGATGTTACTACAAATGTTGGTACATATGAAGCAGCTTGTGGATCATGGCACTTTTCCGGGACAACTCGAGCATATGTTTATCAGTGGACTAGTGATCCTGGCTTGTGGGAAACTTCGTATACTGGATCTGATTACGAAGATCATATAAAAATCAACGGCGATGTCTCATCCGGTTTCACAGGTTTAGCTTTGGCGTGTGATAAGGATGAACTAGGATTTACAGTTAACCCTAATGAAGACAAAGTAAGAGCGGTTTCAGCAGATTCCGGAAATGGAAGGGAATGGGTTGATGATTGGCTTGGTCAAAATGTTCCAACAACAAATCTAGATGATATAACTACTCAAACGGCTATGATTCCTGAGTTTTCCACGATTCTAATACCTATTGCATCTGTTATGCTAATCGTTGGAAATCGTATCCGAAATAAAGACTAATAACCACCATTAGTTATTTGAACCCAAATATTACATTAATACCATGGGAGAAGAATCATTGACTCTAAAAGTTGCTGAGGCCCTACAGGACGAAGTTGGATACGGGAGAGGAAGACTTGATACTGTTACACGCAACGAACTAGGGTTATCAATAGGAGATATTGTAGAAATACATGGAAGGAGAAGAGATCCAACTGTAGCTATAGTTTGGAGAGCTAGAACTGAAGATGAAGGCAAGGGAATCATCCGTGTCGATGGATTAATAAGGAATAATGCTAAGGTTAATCTTGGAGACAAGGTAGAAGTAAAAAAAGCTCAAGTTAAGCCAGCTCAAAAAGTCGTTCTAGCTCCTATGATGGATCAATCTGGGAGAGTTCAATTTGGACCTGGAATTGAAGAAGTTATTCTGAGAGGTCTGAATAGGAGACCGTTAACTAAAGGAGACGTCGTTATTGTACCTGGACTAACTTTGATGGGAGGAAGATTGCCATTTGCAGTCACTGTAGTACAGCCAAAAGGAATTGTACAAATTCAAGCCGATACTGTTATTCAAGTTCACGAAGATCCTGTCAAAGAAGAAGAATTAACTACAACTGGAGTTGTTTACGAAGATATCGGTGGGTTAAAAGAAGAAATTAAGAAAGTTCGGGAAATGATTGAATTGCCACTCAAACATCCTGAATTATTCGAAGCTTTAGGCATAGACCCTCCAAAAGGAGTTTTACTTTATGGGCCACCTGGAACTGGAAAAACTTTGTTAGCAAAAGCAGTTGCGAACGAATCTGGAGCTAATTTCTTATCTATTCAAGGCCCTGAAATAATGAATAAATATTATGGCGAATCAGAGGCCCATCTAAGGCAAAAGTTTGAAGAAGCTGAAACAAACTCACCCTCAATTATATTTATAGATGAAATTGATTCTATTGCTTCAAAAAGAGATGAAACCCAGGGAGAAGTAGAAAGACGTGTCGTTGCCCAACTTCTAACGCTTATGGATGGATTACAGGCAAGAGGTCAAGTAATTGTAATTGCTGCAACTAATCGTCCGGATGCAATTGACCAAGCTTTGCGAAGGCCAGGCCGATTTGATCGTGAAATCGAAATTGGAATTCCTGACAGAGAAGGAAGAAGAGAAGTTCTTCAGGTTCACACTAGAGGAATGCCAATCAAAAGGAATAAAGAAGGGCATTGGAAAGAACTAGATCATTTTGCTGAAATAACACACGGGTTTGTTGGTGCTGATTTAGCTGCTTTGGCTAGAGAAGCTGCAATGAGTGCTCTAAGAAGATATTTACCGGTGATTGATTTGGATGAGCCAATTCCAAGTAAATTATTACAGGAAATGGAGGTTCAGCAAGGTGACTTTAAAGAAGCTCTAAAAGATGTTGAGCCTTCAGCTTTACGTGAAGTAATGGTAGAAATTCCTAAAACAAAGGTGGACCAAGTAGGCGGGCTTGAAGAGGTTAAACAGAAACTTAAAGAAACTGTAGAATGGCCACTTACAAATCCACAAGGCTTTGAAAGACTAGGAATAACGCCTCCAAGAGGAATGGTACTTTATGGACCCCCAGGGACTGGAAAGACATTGATTGCCAAGGCTGTAGCAACAGAATCTTCAGCTAATTTTATTGCAATTAAAGGCCCAGAGGTCATGTCGAAATGGGTTGGTGAATCTGAGAAAAAATTAAGAGAAGTTTTTAGAAAAGCAAAACAAGTATCTCCATGTATTATATTTTTAGATGAATTAGATGCGCTTGCTCCGGCTAGAACTGGAGGTAGTGAAAACAAAGTTAGTGATAGGCTTGTTGACCAGCTACTGACAAGTATGGATGGACTGGAAAATCTAGAAGGTGTAATAATTATTGGTGCTACTAACAGACCCGAGATAATTGATCCTGCACTATTAAGGCCTGGGAGATTCGATCGCATGCTACTAGTTAATGAACCAGACGAAGAGGCCCGCAAAATGATTTTGAAAATACATACTCGAGATATGCCCCTAAAGAAGGTAAATTTGAACAAGGTAGCTAGTAAAATGGTAGGATATACTGGAGCTGATATTGAGGGTGTAGTCAGAGAGGCTGCAATACTAGCCCTTAGAGAAAATAATGAGGCGAAAGAGGTAACTTCCAAACATTTTGATGCCGCACTTGAAGAAGTTACACCTTCTGTAACTGAGGATACTGTAAAATACTATGCAGAATTAGGGAAAAAGCTGAGAAGTCGAACTGTACGCAAAAAGAAACGCAGTGAAGACGATCTCTATATGTGATATGGAAATAAGACTATCAGATTTAAAAGACAAACAAGTTACAACGGTTTCTGGAGAACGTTTAGGATTCATATCCAACGTAATATTAGATTCTACTTCTGGTGAATTAAAAACACTAGTTATTTCCTCAGAGGGAGAGATTCCTGAAGGATATCAAGTAGACTCAGACAATATGTTAAATATTCCCTTTGAGACGGTCCGTTCAGTAAAAGACATGGTAATGGTGAAAATTTGAACTTAGAAGACTTACCCGAACAGGAGAAAATGATAAGAGGATTCTACTATCTATTACTCCCCTTAGCCCTATTGTTTTGGATAGGATGGGGATTAAAATTTGGAATCTGGTGGGATATTGGCATTTATTCAGTTCTGGTTGTATTACTTGGATTCAGCCTAATTGGTGGTTTTGTAGTATACGGTAAAACTAATTAGAACATACCACAATCTTATATAGAGTATTAAAATCGAAAAACAGTTGTATAAGACTGTAAAGTCTGATTAAACATGGAGAAATAATGGATCAAAACATAATGATATTGTGGATTGTTGCATGGCTTTCAGCTCTGGGTTTCGCCTTTTGGAAACTAAGATGGGTAGAAAGTCAGAGCCAAGGAACTGATGAAATAGCAAAAATTGCTGGACACATAAGGGATGGAGCTATGGCTTTCCTTAATAGGGAATATCGTGTTTTATCTGTTTTCGTTCTAATTGTTGCTGTATTACTATTTTTAGGTTATAACCCAAAAGATCAGGGAATTATTGCCTTAGCATTTGTATTTGGAGCTGTTTGTTCCGGACTCGCAGGATTTATTGGAATGTGGTCTGCAACTGCTTCTAACAGTAGAACTACCAATGCAGCTAGAACAAGCCTAAACGATGCTCTAAACGTTGCATTTTCAGGTGGAGCTGTAATGGGTATGTGTGTAGCAGGACTCGGAGTTATGGGGCTTTCATTACTATACATCGGTTTAGAAAGTAGCTTTGAAAATTTAGAAGATAGACTTTCAGTTATGGCTGGTTTCTCTTTAGGTGCATCATCTATCGCCCTTTTCGCAAGAGTTGGCGGAGGAATTTACACTAAGGCTGCAGATGTAGGTGCAGATCTTGTTGGTAAAGTGGAAGCTGGAATTCCAGAAGATGATCCACGTAACCCTGCAACTATCGCTGATAATGTTGGAGATAATGTTGGAGATGTTGCTGGAATGGGGGCTGATTTGTTCGAATCATTCGTAGGCGTCATAATTGGAGCTATGGTATTAGCTGCAGCACAGAACCAACCTGATTTAGTCCAATTACCTTTAACATTGGCAGCTGCAGGTATCTTCGTATCAATAATTGCTACGTTCTTTGTTAAAACTAAAGAAGGTGGAAATCCACAGAAAGCACTGAACACAGGGCACTTCGGAGCTGCAGGAATGATGTTGGTAGCTTCTTACTTTATAATTGATAACATGTTACCTGAAGATGGTTTGAAATGGGTTGTAGGAACAAATTCTGACGGAACTGAAGAAGTTGATATGCTCGTAACTCTTGACTTATTCTTCGCAACACTTGCAGGAGTCGCTTCTGGAATCATAATTGGATTATTAGCTGAATATTACACTTCGGATGAGTATGCGCCAGTACATGAGATTTCTAAGGCTTCGGAGACTGGATCTGCAACTAACATTATTTCTGGATTAGGAATGGGGATGATTTCTACTGCATTCCCAGTAATAACTATTGCACTAGCTATGTTAATTTCATACGAAGTAGCGCATCTCTATGGTATTGGAATCGCTGCATTAGGTATGCTATCTACAATCGGAATCCAACTTGCAGTCGATGCTTATGGACCTATTGCTGATAACGCTGGAGGAATAGCTGAGATGACAGGGCTTGAACCTATTGTCCGCGAAAGAACAGATAAATTAGATGCAGTGGGAAACACAACTGCTGCAATAGGAAAAGGATTTGCGATAGGTTCTGCCGCATTAACTGCTTTAGTTCTTTTTGCTGCTTTCACTACGCAAGCTGGAATTACTGAAGTGGACATTCTGAATCCAAAAGTGCTGGCTGGCCTTTTTATCGGAGGAATGTTACCGTTTGTATTCGCTGCATTCTCGATGCAGGCTGTAGGTGATGCTGCTTTTGAAATGATTGAAGAAGTTCGAAGACAATTCAGAGAAATTGAAGGATTACTTGATGGTAAAGCTGAAGCTGATTTTGCTAGATGCGTTGATATTTCAACTGCTGCTGCAATCAAAAAAATGGTTGCTCCAGGTTTACTTGCAGTTTCAACACCAGTTCTATTTGCTGTAATTTTACCTGCTACTGGAGTATTAAGTGATAGTGATGGAATGCAAATGCTTGCAGGAGTTCTTGCAGGTGTAACCGTTTCTGGAGTTCTAATGGCTATATTCATGTCCAATGCAGGTGGAGCATGGGATAATGCAAAGAAGCACATTGAAGGTGGAGCACATGGTGGCAAAGGATCTGATTCTCACAAAGCTGCAGTCGTAGGTGACACTGTAGGAGATCCATTCAAAGACACTGCAGGACCAAGTCTCAATATCTTGATTAAGCTAATGTCTGTAGTTAGTTTAGTTCTAGCAGGACTCTGAGAAGTCCGTTTATAG
>JAERSJ010000094.1 GCA_016845825.1 Methanobacteriota archaeon | reverse complement strand
TATCTTCTGGGGTAGGCGCTTTAGCATCAGCGAAAGTATTCCCTAGACCTGCACTAAAAATAAAAATGAGAATACAACAGATCAACCAAAGAATAAAAAAAGATTGAATGCGATCAGTCTTAATTGAAACTGGCAGACCTCCTAGTGTAGTGTAAAAAGTGGTTACAATTGCAACGAGTATAATTGTTATCAAAGAATCAAAACCTGAAAGAAATTCAAAAGCTCTTCCTATTGCAATATACTCAGCAAACATGAAAGTAAACATGTATAAAATAGAAATAATACCTACATAAAGTTGCATTGGACGACCCATTTTTTCACGAACAAAATCTGCAAGAGTTACTCCTTCGGGAATTAAATTTCTAATTGTTGGACCAAGATAAGCTAGAATGAGAAATGGAGTAGCCGATGAAATGGCATACCCAAATACATCATAAAAACCTCCATAATATCCGACTTCAGAAGGGCCAAACAATATCCATATTCCCATTCCTGATGCAAATAGACTTAAACCAATCATTAACCAGTTTTGACTATTACGAGCTGAAAGAAAAGTGTCTGTGTCTAGTTTTGTATTTAGTGATTCTTTGTATCCCAACCATGCGAAACATATTAGTGACACAACTAACAAAAAGAAAGCGAAGCTCAAAGAAATCATGCCATCACCTTCATTGAAGAAGCTATATTTTCAACAATCTGGCAAACTACATCTGGTTCTGAGTCAAATATATACAGTGAAGGTTCAAAACCATATCCTCCTTCGTCTATCATAGCATTTGATTTTAAAACATTCTTACTAATTACTAAATCTTCATCTTTTCTTTTTAGTTTAACTGATTTTAAATCTAATTTCTCAAGTACTCCTGATATCACAGGGTCCCATCTAAGATTTATTATTGTAGATATTTTAGAATCCAGCTTCCTTAGCTCTAGCAACAAATCCGATAAATGAGAAGAACCTCCAAATTTTGGAGATGAAATAGGGCGGGCTTTGTTTCCAATCGGCGTTAAACGACCTGGGAATGCAGCAATATCTGATTTACTCACCGCATCGTTAGAGGCTATTGCTATGTTGACACGTACCTGGGGAGAAAGTAAAGGTAAAGCAGATTCCAAACGCCGGCGCACAGCCGTTAATTGACTAAGAATTTGTTCTTTGTTATCTTGTAAAGGAAAGTTAATACTAATTACTTGTTCATCTACATTAATATTTAGTGACCATTTAGATACTTCTTGTGATTTTAAAATATCAGCTAATGATACCGAGGCTTCTTGTAAATTACTTTCTATTGGCTCGCTATATTTTTTAGGTAATGTATGCAAATAGTTACCAGCCATTACCTGACTAACGCCTAAGGCATTACCTAAATTGGATTGAGTCCACCCTTCATTTGACAAAATTCTACAAGTCCTTCCTCTCAACTCTTTAATCAAAGTTCCGTTTAATTCTACAGGCATCATATTAATCATTTATATTAATTAATAACTCATTTATAAAATTATGTAAAGCTTTTTCAAAGGGCTGGCTTGAATGAGAATTAGGAGAAAAAAATTGGCTGAAAATATTCCTTTAGAAAAAAAACATTTAGATGATATATTTAATGAAACTGGATTTAATCCAAAAAACTTATCTATTAGAGAAACTAATAGACTAGCGACAATAATTAACAATAAACATAACATAAAATTTGTTAGGATGGAGATGGGAATTCCTAATATCCCTACTTCTGATATTGCTAAAGAAGCTGAAAAAGAAGCAATCGATAAAGGATTGCAAGGATTCTACCCTCCATTTGATGGAATTCCTGAGTTGAAAAAGGCAGGATGTGAATTTGCAAAAGCTTTCTTAGATTTAGACTTAGAAAATAAGCATATCATCCCTACATGCGGTTCACTACAAGGCGGATATATTTCTCAGGCATTGGCAGGGAATATGATAAAGGGTAAAAAAACCATCCTTTACTTAGATCCTACATTCCCTGTAACAAGATATCAAGCTAAATTTTTAGGACTTGAAGCCATTGGAATTGATTTATATGACTACAGAGGCGAAAAACTAATTAATGAGATAAAAAAACATGTTGTAAATGGACAAATTGGTGGAATATTATGGTCATCGCCTAATAATCCTAGCTGGTCATGCCTTAATGATTTTGAACTAAAAGAAATTGCAGATATTTGCGATACTAACGAAATTCTTGCAATTGAAGATTTAGCTTATATCGGAATGGATTTTAGAAAAGACTACTCTGTCCCATTTTCTAAACCGTTTATTCCAACAATTGGAAAATATGGTAAGAATTGGATTACGTTGGTATCTGCATCTAAAGCATTTTCATTTCCTGGACCAAGATGTGCTATAGCAATAATTTCTCCTCATATCAACGAAAAAAAATATACCAACTTAAAAAAATTTTGCGACAGAGAACAATTTGGACATGCATTCTCCTTAGGCGGATTGTATGTTACTACCTCAGGAACAAGTCATACTGCTCAATATGGCCTAGCTAAAATGCTAAAGGCTGCAACAAGCGGAGAATTTAATTTCATAGAAATCACAAGCGAATACGGAAGAAGAGCGGAAAAAGTAAAGGAAATTTTCTTAAAATACGGATTCGAACAAGTTTACAAAAAAGATATGGATGAAACTGTTGGAAATGGTTTCTACTTGACAATGTCATATCCAGGATATGGAGGTAACGATCTTATGCTCGAATTGTTAAGATATGGAATATCCACTATAACTCTAAAATCAACAGGTTCGGTTAGACACGAAGGGCTGCGAGTGTGTATTTCTTTTATAGGGCTAGACGAGATGCCAACATTAGAAAATAAATTACAAAAATTTATGGAAGACCACAAATGAAACCTGATGAAATTGATTATGATAATTTGACGTTTTCGTTCACCGAAACAAAATCAATGTATGTTTCAAAATGTAAGCTTGGCGAAGATTGGAAAAAAGGACAGTTAATTCCTTTTAATGACGTTAAAATTTCACCTGCAGCTACAATTCTAAATTATGGTCAAGGCCTATTTGAGGGTATGAAAGCTTACCGAACCAAAAACAATGAAATCATTATGTTCCGTCCTGAGGAAAATGCCAAAAGAGCTGCAAATGGATGTCTAAGATTATCAATGCCTGAAATTTCTGAAAGCGTATTCTTGGACGGAGTTACAAATATCGTAAAAGATAACATTGATTATATTCCTAGTACGGAAAAGGGTGCACTCTATGTAAGGCCAATTATATTCGGTTCTGGAGAAGGCCTTGGAGTTGCTCCTTCTTCGGATTACACATTCATGGTATACTGTTCACCAGTTGGACCTTATTTCAAAGGAGGATTAACTCCGATTAAACTTATAGTAACTAATGATTACCATCGTGCACCTTTGAAGGGAACTGGAGGTGTGAAGGCTGTGGGAAACTACGTTCCTGGAATGCTCCCAAGTGGAGTTGCTAAGAAACAAGGATATGCTGAAGTAATTTACCTAGATGCTGCAGAAGAAAAATATATTGAAGAAGTTGGAGCTGCAAACTTTTTTGCAATATTTGGAAATAAATTAGTCACGCCAAACTTAACCGGTTCTATATTACCTGGAATAACAAGAGATTCAGTTCTATTTTTAGCTAAAAACGAACTCAATATGGAGGTGGAGGAAAGAAGGATTAGTATTGATGAAGTTATGAAAGCAGATGAAATCTTCTGTGCAGGTACTGCTGCAATCATCTCGCCAATTGGATCAATAAGATATAAAGACAATAAGTACAATTTTTCTAATGGGGAAGTTGGTAAAATAACTAATAAGCTATATAGTTTTTTAACAGACATACAATTTGGAAATAGAAACGACGAGTACGGATGGATTAAAAAATTATGAAAGAAAATGTTCTTACTAAAAAAATAACTGATAAAAAAGCTATAATTGGAATAATTGGAATGGGA
>JAERSJ010000093.1 GCA_016845825.1 Methanobacteriota archaeon | reverse complement strand
AGACAATTCTAATGCTGACAACAAGATAACTGGCAGAACTGATAGAGCTGAAACTTATGCTATTTTCCACATCTCTTTTACTGGAAATGTTTCAAAGAAATTAGATTCTATAGTTGCAAGAGATCTGTTCATGACCAGTATTGTCGATATCCAGGTTACCAATACAGTAGAAAATGGAATTCCTAACAAACGATTATCTCCCTCTAAAGTTGTCAATAACCAATAACTCAAAATTATATTAACAATAGACATCGAAAGTGCCAATTTTAACAAATATTTAGTTTGCCCGCTTGCCATCAAAATCCAGCCTAGATTTAGGGAATAAGTTGGTACTAGGATCAGATAAATCATGAATATTGGAATCGAATCTCTGTATGTTTCTGTAAACATTGTCAATATCAATGGTTCGGCAATAAAAATTAGTAAAATCGTTGCAGGTAAAAATACGAACGCCAATTTACTGATACTATTTTGATACAGTTCTTTAATTTCAGATAAATTTCCATCCTTGTGTGCCTTTGACATCATCGGCGTGACAACTTGAGACGCCGACTGAGTTATCCATCCGAAAATAGGCGCCCAGAGCGAACCTAGATAGTAAACTGCAAACACTGAACTTGAGAAAAATAAACCTACCAAATACTTGTCAACGTTTACGTTTATGACGTAAACCATGGCCGTCAGACCTACTGGTATTCCATAAGCTAATTGTTCCTTAAGATAAGAGGTTCCTGAAATTTCCTTTGTGAAATATGTTGAATATACGTGAAACAAGACCATTACTACTTTTAGAGAGGCTGCAAAAATAATTCCGTGTAATATTCCGAGAGTTGTCGGATTTAGCCACGCTGCAGTAGGAAGGATTGCGATATCTATTACTGTAAAAAATATCATTGACCACATTGCCGTAGAAGTTTTTCCCTCTAGAATTAACAAATTCTGAATAGGCATTACAAATATCATTAATGAGGTGTAAATTCCTAATAAAATTAGATACTCTTTCAAATGATGGTTCTCAATGATTTGGGACCCAAGCCAAAACAAACTCATTACAATTAAAGCTGAAAAAAGTAAAATCATCCACGTTTGTCTGACTAATAGAGGGTGCTCACCCGCCTCTTTTCTTGGATAATAATAGAGAAGTGATTGTGGCATTCCAAACAGTAGTATTGCTTGAACTATAGTGTAAATCATCACTAGTTGCTGATAGGATCCGTAATCTTCTTTCAATAAAATACGTGTCAAAAAGAATGGAATTAAGAGACTTAAAAGAAAAGAAGATGCTCTTCCGTAGATGAGCATTATGATTTTTCGCGACGGTTCCATCTATTTTTTGAGAAAGGAGTAGGTTATAAACTCACATGTTATAGATTTAATATTCATTTATGGGGTCTAAACTGCGCATCGCTGTAGTCGCTAATGCAAATAGCATTCATACAATCAGGTGGGTAAAATGGCTACGTAAAAAGAAACATGAAGTGACTGTTTTTTCATTAAATGAAGGGGAAGATTGTGTTTATTTTGGACCTGAACCGGCACTTGACCGAAGCTTGATTTTTAATCTTGGAAAGAATGTTAGAAAAACTACCAATGAGTTGCAAACCAAAATTGATGAGTTTAAACCTGACATTATTCACGGCTTTTTTCTAATCAATCATGGAATGTATGCCTCGAGAATCAAAGGATATCCTAAGGTAGTAACAGCTTTGGGGTCTGATGTATTAATAGCTCCAAACGAATCCAAATTGATGTCATGGATTGTTAAAAGAACTGTGAAAAATTCTGATTTAATTATTTCCGTAGCTGATCACCTTAATGACATTGTTTCACCTTGGAAAGAAAATCACGTAGAGAGTATTACTTCTCCTCTGGGAATCGATGTTAAGAAATTTAAACCTTTGAAAAAAGAAAACCTTATCGTTTTTAACCGTGGATTCAAAGAAGTTTATTCTCCTCTTACACTTCTTGAGGCAATCTCTAAAATTTCTGATAAAATCAAAAATTACAATGTAATTATGTGTGGAAAAGGGCCATTGCTTGAAAAATGTAAAAAATATGTAAGTAAACATTCTTTAAATGATTTAATTTCATTTTCAGGATATGTTCCAAATGAAGACCTCGTTGATTTATTAGGTCGTGCAAAAATATTAGTTTCTCCTGCATTAAGTGACGGAACACCTGTTTCAATACTCGAAGGCTTGGCATCAGGATGTATTATTCTTTCTAGCCAAATTCCTGCAAATAAATTTTGGACTGTAAAAAATAAAACTGGTTTAAGTTTTGATGCCGAAAATAGTTCGCAACTATCAGATTGTATCCTTAAAGCTATAAGTGACAGTAGTATTGAAGAAAAGGCACTGAGTTTTGGCCCACAGATGGTCGAAAAACATGCTGACTGGAATACTGAAATGTTAAGGATAGAACAAAAATATTATAATTTAGTTAAAATTGCAAAATAAGTTAATACCCTCTCTCCTTGAATATTTAATCGTATGAGTAAAGTTAGGACTTCTGCATATCGCCAAACTCCTACTCCTGAAGGTCTAAAGGCAATTGAAAATGGAACTTTAGATTATTTTGATACTGAAATGTATGCTAACTTCAATACTGAAGTTCTTGAGGAATACTTAGAAGAAAAAAATAGAGGAGATGGCTTTGGTACAACCAAATGGAAATGGAACCAAATGTTACTAGGATTAGGTATCGGTATTATTTTTGCTATAATAAATCAATATGTCGGGCTAAAAGTTGGAATGATTGTATCTGGTTCATGGTACGTTGCTTACCTTTCTGCAATGGCACTAAGATGGACTCCTGGAGAAGTTAATCTTTCCGCATCGGCATCTACAGGTGCATCGATGGTTTGTACTGGATTTGTGTTTACTTATCCTGCAATTTATTTGTTAGCTTATTCTCCAAAATATGAAATGAATGGGGAGCAACTAATTGATTCCTCATTACTACTGCCTGACTCGTGGGCTCTGGCTGGAGTTGCAATGGTTGCCTCCATATTGGGTGGATTCCTTGGATGCTTATACTTCATAATTTTTAGAAGAGTTTGGTTGGTGGAAGACCCACTACCTTTGCCTGGCTTTGAAGCAAATATCAAATTAATGGATATCGCCGGAGAGACTGCCAAAGAGGGTGGAATGGAGAGTGCTATGCATTCTATTCGTTTAGTTGGTATTTCAACTGCAATTGTTATGTTTTTCACATTTTTGAGAGACTGGCCATTATTAGGAACTGGTTCTAACGACGCTGCTGGAGAGGAAATCAAAACTTCTGTTCTGAGTTCTGCACTAGAAGGAACTGAGTGGTATGATGGTGGAGATTTGACCGTGCCTATGAGTAATTCCTTAACAAATTACACATGGCTTGGATTTGGATTAACTCCAATGATGATTGCTATTGGATGGTTCATGAAATTTAGAGTTGCTCTCTTGGTTAGTTTGGGAACATTCTTCACATGGTTTGTAGTCACTCCATTAGCATATCAATACGATTATCCTTTCTATTATCCTCTGGATGGAAATTATCATTCAATCAGTCAATATTCTCCAATGGGATCTATCATGTCTTACAGTTATGTTGCAAGACCTATGGCTATTGGAGCAATTTTAGGCGGCGGAATTACTGGATTGTTGAAAATGGCTCCCGTGTTCCGAACTACGGCTTCTGATGTGATTGACATTTTCAAAGGAGAAGGCGACGATGCTTCTAGAAAAGATTATGTAAAAGGAAAAGGATGGTACGAGTGGCCAATTAGTCACATTCCTGTTTTACTTCTTGTTTCTCTTGTAGGAATAACAATTACTTTTACAACTCAATTTGGATTTTTAGCATCTTTTATTTTTTCTTTAGTTTTGTGTTTGACTACTTTTGCACTAGGTGCAATTGCAGTAAAAGTAATGGGTGAAACTAGTATAGAACCTGTATCTGGAACTAGTTTTATTGTACTGTTAATGCTTGTTTTAGTTTTCAAAGCAATTGGATTAAACGAAAGCGATACTGCAATTCTTGCATTGGTAGGAACTACCGTTTTTGGAGGCGCAATCTCAATGTCTGGTACTGTAATTGGTGATTACAAACCTGGATTATACGTTGGAAACAGACCAATGCATATTATGAAAACAGAATTGGTAGGAATTGTTCCTGGAACTATTGTCGCTGCTCTCTTTGCAGGCCTACTTTCACTTGCTTTAGCAAGAGGAGACTTGATCTTGTATGCTCCCCAAGCAAATGCGTTTGCTGCTTTTGCACAAATCATGCTGGGAGGACAAACTCCATGGGGATTATTGGCCGTTGGTATTGTTATTGGAGTATTCATGGAACTACTTACTGGAATGGGAACTGCTTTTGGACTTGGAATGTATTTACCAATGGTAGTTACGCTCCCAATGGTTGTTGGTGGAGCATTGAGAGATTATTGGGAAGCTCGATTTCTTGATGTAGCTGTTGAGAAAGAAGGATTGAGTGAGAAACAAAGAACTATGAGATTGCTAAACACTTACATGATCGCAACAGGATGTATTGTAGGCGAAGCTCTACTAGGAACCTTCTTAGCAATTTACTACGTTCTTCCTCTAGTGACAGGATAAATAATGGATATTGCAGTAATACTTTCGTTCATATTTTTTATGTCTATTTTTGCAGGGGTTGGACTTGCTTCCGTTAGAGTAAAAAAAGATACAACGGATGATTACTTGGTTGCAGGTAGAGGTATGAGTCCTCCTCTCGCTGCATTATCTGCAGTTAGTACTTGGAATTCTGGGTATATGTTCATTGGTTTCATAGGTTTCACCTATACTCTAGGATACCCTGTTGCATTTTTGGCTTTCATGTCAACTATCGGACAGTTTGTTGCATGGATGTGGTTGTACAAGTTTATACAAAAAGAAGGAAACGAAAGAGGCGTTCGCTCACTATCCTCGCTGGTTGCAGAAAAAGCAGGAGCGCCCGAAGCTAAACTTGCTGGAGTCTTATCTGTTTTATTCTTGAGTATTTACGCTGCAGCTCAACTTACCTCTGGAGGTAAAGCCCTCTTCGTAATGATGGGGTGGCCTGAAGTTATTGGAATCTTGATTGGTTTTGTGTTAGTTGTAGCTTACTGTTATGCTGGAGGTATAAGGGCTTCAATTTGGACAGATGCGGCACAATCATGTGTTATGCTTGTCGGCTCAACGATATTGTGCTGGATTAGTATCCAAGAAGTGGACGGTTTTTCTGGCCTTAAGGATGGTTTAAATCAACAAGATCCTGCTTTGACTAATTTCTTGCCTCCAGATTTAATGTTTGGTCTAACTCTTTGGATTGCTGCGTTCTTTCTAGGTGGTTTAAGCGTTGCAGGACAACCTCAGGTAGTTTCTAGGGTTATGACTTTGGGAGATGACAAAGATCGAAGAGAAGCTATGATTTGGTTTTTCGTTTGGCAAACACCATTCATTGTTCTAATGCTGATCATTGGACTTGCTAGTCGCGTGTTATTTACTGAGAGTGATTTTGATGCTGAACTTGGCTTACCTATGATGGCTATGGAGACCATGCCTGCAATAGGAGTTGGAATGATTTTAGCGTCAATTTTTGCAGCTACGATGTCAACTGCTGATAGTCAGGTTTTAGCTTGTACGGCCGCAATTACAGACGACATTAAACCTGAGTGGAATCAGGATCATAAAACAACAAAGCAGGTTACGATTGCTGTAGCTGCTTTTGCTACTCTGATTTCAATTGGTGGTTTGTATGTTCCAGGCGGAGATTCTGTTTTTCAATTAGTCGTATTTGCAGTATATGGCCTAGGAGGCGTTTTTGTTCCTCTTCTTATCATTCGATGGGCAGGTTACAAACCCGACACTACTCATTCTGTATCGATGATGGTTGCTGCATTTAGTGGCGTTTTCATTTGGACTGTTTTAGGACTAGATGGAGCCGACGGAGTATTTCCTTCTGTTCCAGGAATGGGTGCTGCATTTGCTACACATTTTACATTAAATTACATTAGGAGTCCAAAAATTGCTCCTCTGGGACGATTCAAATTGCCTAAAAAAAGCCAATATGGTGCTGTTGCTGCAGCAATTTTGATTCCATTTGGAGCCGCCGAAGCCGTATATCTAGTTGGAGCACCGGAATCAACTGAAGGTAGTGGTGGTGTCGGAAATTATTCTATTTCTGGAGATATCTCTTATGAAATGCTAGGAAATAATACTGAATATGTTAACGACGGTGAAACTATCCTAATAGATCTAAATACCAATAATATCCAATGGACCTCTGATAATCGAAATGTTGTTGGAGTTAGAGTTTTACTTACATACAGTGAGGATGAAACTAGCAACGGGGCTGGATGTGCTGCTCCTGGTGCTTCCCAACCAGATCCAGATACAATTACCGGAACTGTAACTCATGATGATTTTAATGGAACTGAGAGTGGACAAAATCAGGGACAAGGTAGTTCGTCTCATGAAATCTTAGTTGAATGGTATAATTCTTCCTTGTATTTTTCAGGCAACGCTACAAACATGTCTGAATCTGAAATTAAAAATGAGCTCGATTCAATGGGTGCCGGATTAGGTGCTTATTTTCTAGAAATAAATGTGGAAGCGGAAAGTGGAAATGCTCTTGGATGTAACCATACTGACAATGGTGAAGAAGTCGAATATTTAGTTGAAGTCGTGCTCCTTGACTATGAAATTATGCCTGCTTAATCGCTAGGCTAAGTATCTTATAAGGCCCCAGCTTGAAACTGTAGGGATAATTAATGGCAAAGGAAGAATATGAAACTCCGCTTATTGATGTTTACAACCGAACTCACATGGATGCACTCCATGAGGACGGAAGCTGGTATCACCGATATTTACCAGAGGGCGTTTTCCTAGAAGACTTAGGACAAATTATAGAAGAGGAATTGATCAAGGCCTATAACGAAGTTGAAAGAGAGGCTGATGAATTCTTTGAAAAACAAATTAGGGAACGCTTTGAGAAGATATTTGCACAAGCAAATCCAAAAGATCTTCGTGGACTATTACCAAAGAAACCGCCTGTTAATTGGGCAGAATTACCTGTAGAAATTCAGCGAGAAATGCAAATTATGCATGATAATGCTGGTGGAGAAGGAATTACAGAGAGAACATTGAAAAAGAGGGTTCGACAATACCTTGTTGACCAATTTATCATAGACGAGTGATTTACATGGCTAAAAAAGACGTAACAAAACCAATCAGCCTAGACCCCCGCGGAGGACGTCCTAGAGAAAAATGTGTGACGTACATCGAGGGAATTGACCGTATTTTAAACGGTGGACTTCCAATTGGAAATATTGTATTATTGGCCGGAACTGTAGGTTCTGGAAAAACTACTTTGGCTATGGAATATTTGATTAATGGAGCTAAAAATGGAGAAACATGCTGTTACATCTCGGTCACTGAACCTTCGTCAAAGATGTTATCGAACTTACAGACTTATGGATTCTTCGATGATGCTTTGGTTAAAGATGGTCGATTAAACATTTTCGATTTGACAGTTATTAACGATCGGTTAGGTGTAGAGAGACTTGATGGTACGTATTCGTCTAAGGATATGGAAGCTTTACTAGGAGCATTCGAAGATATTGTGGATGAGCTTGGTGTTACAAGACTAGTCATTGATTCTATCACTGCTATTTGTTACCAACTGCCAGATAGAGGAAGTATCCGTAATTTCATATTTAGGTTGAGTCAGTTTTTGAGTACTTTCGGATGTACGACTATGTTGATTTCAGAAACTGTGGTTGATTCAAAGACTCAAACCTATTCGATTTTTGGAGTAGAAGAAGCTGTTGCAGATGGTGTAATTCTTATGGGTAACATCATTCGCCAAGGTGATTTACTAAGAAGTTTACAAGTTGTAAAAATGCGAGGGACTAAACACTCTCGTGCCAGACATCTTATTGAATTAACTCCTGTTGGTTTAGCTGTTGTTCCTCTTCTCAAGTGGGGACAAGACGGAGGACAGGCGTTTACATGAGCATCAAAGATACTGCTCAATCTATTATCAAAAGTATCAACGATGGGGACACATTAACTAGCATTAGTTTAAGCGCTAAAAATTTCCATGAAGACGCTGTAAAGTTAGTTTCTGTATTGGTTGGTAAAAAATTAGGAGGCATCTATGTTACTACTTCTAGGCCTTCTTCACACATTAGAGCTGAACTAGAAGAAGCTGGAGCAGATTTATCTGACTTGTATTTTGTAGATCTTGTATCTATGACTGTTGGCGGAAACACCTCTGACGCTAGAACTTTATTCATTGAATCTCCAACTATGTTAGAATCTATTCTTTTGAATATCACTCTTTTAGAAAGGCGTCTAAAATCAAAAAGACGTTTTGTAATGTTTGACTCTGTAAATGGACTCAGCATTTACTCTGAGCCAAAAGTTTTAAGAGAATTTATTAACGTTTTAGGAAATTCTATGAGAATTAAAGAAATTTACAGTATGTTAATGACTGTAAAAGAACAAACTGACGATGAATTGTCGTCTGCATTAAATTTATTATCTGATAAAATGATAGGAGAATAAGTATGGCTGAAAAAATAGTTTCAACTGGAATCGAGCGTTTAGACGAGGCATTAATCAATGGAGAAGGTGTCGTATTAGGTAGTTCTATCTTGATTGAAGGTAGTTCTGGTTCTGGAAAAGAGCTATTATCGAAACAATTTGCTTCGGCAGGTGTTGGATCTGAAACTGTAGTTTATTTTTCAACGGATGAAACATCTGATGAGCTTATCGATGTCTTTCAACAATACAAGTGGGCTACTGACTTACGTATTGTAAATGTAGGAACTCAATATTTTGAAAAGGTTCTATCTCGTGAACTACAAGCTTCACGTTTCAAACAAGAAGGTCTTTCTGTTTCTGAGCTTAGAAACTTAGGGTCTTATGGTTCAACTTCTGATCAAATTAATTTTGTCGCAGATATGACCTATGAAATTTCAAAATTAAAATCTCCTTTCCGTGTTGTTATTGACTCTTTAGATTTCTTTTTGCAATACTACAATCCTCTCGAAGTATTGTCTGCTGTAAGAACAATTAAAGAATATGCACAAGCTAATGGTGGAACTGTAATGTATACCATTTCTGAAGGTGCACACGAACATAAAATTCACAGTCAGCTTGAAGCTATTTGTGACTTAGTTATTCAACTAGAAGTTGGAAGAATGGCTGCTGAATTTGAAAACCGTTTAATTATCAAAAAGATTAGAAATCATCCTGAAAAAGCTGCTGTTATGATTTACGCCGTAACAGATAGTGGATTAACTCCAGAGATGATCACTCGTGTCGCTTGATGATAGTTCAAAGCTAACTCTAAACGATATAGATCGAGTATTTGCTTTCTGGGTAGTTTTAGTAATTCTGTGGAATTATGGCTATCCTAACGCTGAACCTATTTACGATGTGGTCGTTGCAATTAGTTTATTCTTTTTAGTTAAATTAATCCGCAATTATAATCATTAGGATAATATTTATCAATACCATGTACTTCTAAATTCGAGTTAAAATGAAAAGCACTGCATCCTTAAGCTTGATATTTTTCATAATAACTACTGGTTGTACTGGGCCAGGCAGTTTCTTTAGCGAAGATGAGCCAGAAGAAGTCCCTTTCGAATACGATTTAACAATTGAAGATATGTGGAATGATATTCCTATTAATCAAACTTCAACTTCGGATATACTAAACCTAACTTATGAATTTAGTAAAAGTCCAAGAGTAACAAATTTAACAGAAATTGGTTATAGCATGAACGGACAGCCGCTACTATTGGTTGAATTTGGAGATTACGATCCTGATGTTCCTACAGTCTATTTTGTAGCTGCTCAGCATGGTAACGAACCTGCGTCTGTAGATTCTGCATATTTACTAGCTAGACATTTTGCAAGAGGGTCTCCTGAAGAGGTGGATCCTATTTTAGAAAAAATCAATCTCGCTATATTTGTAATGGTAAATCCTGACGGAAGAGATGCTGGTTCACGAGGAAATGCAAACGGTACTGATTTGAATCGTGACCACATGAAATTATTAGAACCCGAAGGAATTATTATGCAAAAAGCATTTCAAAAAATTCATCCGTCGGTAACTGTAGATATGCATGAATTTGGTGGCGTGGGAACAATAATTTTTCAAGTTGCAGCTCCTCAAAACCCTACAACTCATCCAGACGTGTTGGCTGCTTCATATGTTTTAGAAACTGACGTTATTGAAGCCGTTAACGAAGAATGGGGGTTCGGGAGCGTTACTAATTATCCTCCAACTACTAGTTCTCAAGATTCAAGTATTCATCGAAATCATTTTGCCGTTCACGGTTCTGTAAGTTTACTATTTGAATCTGCTGTTTCTGAAGAATATTCTGAGAGAGTGAGACTTCAGAGTTGGGCTGCGATTGCTGTAATTGACGAAGTTGTTGACGATCCCGGATATTATTTGGATGCAAGACAATCCTCAGATGAAGAAGGGCAAGAAGGTAATGACATTGTGCATGCTTATTTGTTTGAATGTAATGATCCTGCAACTAAAGAAACTCTTCGAATTTTAAAAGATCACGGATTCAAAGTTGGCTACAAGTCTGGCGATGAAAGTGTAACTTCAATACATTATGAAACATTTCTACCAATGACAGATTTTCCAAATGGAACTGCGTTAGTTCCGATGGATCAAATTGGATGGAGAATGATTAGTGAGCTAATGGAATACACTTCAACTAAAGATCAGCATTACACTAATTCTCCTAAAGATAGAGGTCAGGATGCGTGGAGGGCGCTGGAATCTGTTGATTATGAGATTGATAGTAATATTTGTAGTTCCAACTAAATTTATTATTTAATGCTGAGTTATTCCTAAATAGTCATTATTTTAATTGCCGTAATGGATTGGTTGAATGTAATTGGTAAAGGATTGTTTTCTGGAGCTGTAATCGTCTGCGCAAGTGAACTTGCTAAAAAATCTACAATTTTTGGGGCGTTGGTAATTTCACTTCCTCTAGCAAGTATCATGTCAATGACTTGGCTGTATAACGATACAAAAGACAAAGCTCAGGTTGCAGACTTTGCAGAAAGTATTCTCTGGTTAGTAATTCCTTCTATGGTTTTATTCTTGATATTGCCTGTACTACTGAGGAAAGACTGGGAATTTGAATACGCGATGGCGATTGGAGTCATAATGACAATTGTAGCTTATGCAGCAGGAATTGGTATTGCTAAATATTTTGGAAACGTTTCATAGTTTTTAAATAAGGGATAAATCGTGAATATCATGGAAGAAAGTCTAGCTTTATTGATAGTTGGCGGTGTCTTATCATTCATGGGAATTGTAATGAATGCGATACCTGTGAAATTTGATGATGATATCTTGGGCACACTAGGTGCTCTTGGAAGTGATGCAAGTGAAAAAGAAAAAACACTTAGAAATTTCATTGCACAGCTTAGAATTGTAATCGGAGGTTTGGCTCTCACTCTTGGATTCATTGCAATTTACAATAGAGATTTACCAACCGCAGATGCAGAAAATTTACTAATTTCTATGGGTGTTGGATTTATTTTAACAATGGGAATCATTGTTTCGGGATTATTAAGAGGGTTTGTAGACAGGCTAATAGTTCCTCCTATGGTTATTTTTAGTGTATTGAGTGCAATTTGTTTCTACGCCGGATTAATGTAAACTAATGGTTTTACCCCCTAAAGATCACCCAAGATACAAATCGCTTCTAGCTCGTGAAAAGTTAGTGGATGCTTCTGAATTCGTTGCTAAGCAGGGATTAATCGCTCACGGTAGAGGTGAAGCTTTTGATTATTTACTAGGTGAACAAACTTGTCTACCTGCATTAAGCGCAATTAAAGCTGCAGCTTTTGCTTTAATTGAAGCTAAAAATCCCGTAATTTCTGTAAACGGAAATGTTGTCGCATTAGCTGCTAGAGAAGTGGCAAGACTTTCCGAAATAAGTGGAGCAAAAGTCGAAGTTAACTTGTTTCACCGAACTCCAGAGAGAGTCACCGGACTGACTAAAATGATGAAAAAAGTAGGAATTGATGCCCTTGGTGCAAATGCAGACGATAAAATTCCTGGATTAAGTTCAGAAAGGGCCAAATGTTGCTCTGACGGAATTGGTTCTGCAGACGTTGTCCTTGTTCCATTGGAAGACGGAGACCGCTGTGAAGCTTTAGTGAAAATGGGAAAAAAAGTAATCACCATAGATTTGAATCCTCTATCAAGAACTGCCCAAACTGCTCACATTACTATTGTCGATGAATTAACTCGATGCTTACCTTTACTTTCTGATTTTGTTAAAGAAAAGAACGGTATAGCTTCTTTCAATAACAAACAATGTCTTAGAGATGTTCTAAACTATATGGCTGAGAGAATAAGTTCATGAGCGTTCTGAATATTTTATTTGTTGGAAGTGATGAAGTTGCGCGTTCAATTGCAAAAAAATCTGATTCTAGAGATGTAGACAATTATATTTACAAAGATTTGAAAGAAGGAGGATTATTTTCAACAATTTCAATATTAAGGCCAAATAATTATCCGGATAAGCCTAAACCTTTTTTCACTTCGTTAACTGTTTCTGACTTTGGAATTATTGAAGTTAACAAAGTCGATAGCTCTTTTGGAGAAGTTATTGTTTCAATGGGATCTGCTGGAATAGAAAACGGACTCATAATCATAAACCCTTCAGATGGAGAATGGGTCGACGATTCTCAAGTAAAAGCATTGCTGCAACAGGCCGGACTTTCTAACTGGGAATTTATTGAAAATGATGGCATCCTGATAAGGGAAAAGCTAGTTGATGTTCTGAATCAAATTAAACCAAATGAGGATGAAGGTTTTGTGGTAGCCGTTGATCAAGCATTTACTGTCAAAGGTGTTGGATTGGTGGCTATAGGACATGTGCAATCCGGAAAGGTCAACAAACACGATGAATTGATTTTAGCTGGCTCTGAAGGAAATGCAATTGCTCGCTCTTTACAAGTAATGGATTTAGACGTTGATGTTGCAAATGTTGGTGATAGGGTTGGATTAGCAATGAGAACTGCCGGTCCCTTTAGGGAAGATTTGTTAGGCAAAGGATCAATTTTAGCTGATTCTAATGAAAGGTTTGTAGTGGAATCAAAGTCAAAATTTGAATTAAATAAGGCTGCGTTTCAAAAAAATGATTTGTCTAAAGGCGATGTTGTACACCTCTGTTGTGATTTACAATTCGTAGTTGGTAGAATTTCTGAAGTTAATGATTATGTGCATATTGATTGGGACTTTCCAATTGTTTTGAATAAATCATCGAAAAGAAATCCTCTTATCGTGCAATTAGAAGCAACTCCCAGAATAATGGGATTTGCTAAATTCAAATAGTTTTATACCTCGCTTTGAAATTAATAATTCTGGTGTATTGTGTTTAATAAACGTAATTTTAGGATTCTCGCTTTCGGATTAACGCTTTATTTTTTCATAACAAATATTGTCATCGGCAATTATGTTTTGAATGCAGGAACATGGGGCGGTGGTCTCAAATTCTTAACAAATTGGAACTTGTTGCTTAATTTCATTATTGCTGGATGTGCCTTACAAAACGAAAGGGATTCGAAATTTACTTCTTACTATTTCTTATTACCTGGCTCTATGGTCTTAAACGTTCTTGTTTTCTTATTGTATTGGATAATCAAATTACTAGGCGGTTTTGGTTCGGCCCCAGGAGGATGGACTATGATTCACGTCCTAAAAGATTACTACATGCACTTTGGAACTTCTGTTTTCTTATTTGCTGAAGTTATGTTGTTCTCCAAAGCGTTTACAAACTGGAAAAAAGAACTTCCTGTTTTTGGTGGAATATTTATTGCTTACATAATCTGGCTAGAGTTCTTCCTACAATTACGAAATAATACTCCGTGTGGAACCGTTTCTTGTGGCTTTCCTTATCCCTTCTTAAACGACCTTGATTATGTTGGAAGGTTGATTTTTTACGGAATAGTTTTAGCTCTAGGCATTGTTTCTTGGGTTGGTTGTAAGAAACTAGTCAAAGGACCAGGTCATTCTCTATTATGATCTTCAAGTAGGGTTCCGTTTATCTCTTTTTTTATGAGTGATGAAATTACTAAAAATAATGATGAAGATAATACTGGCGTAAATGAGCTTCTTGATATGAAATATTACTCTTATTTGGCTTATTTGTCCTATTTTCTTTTGATTGTTAATAC